>NZ_JACEFB010000005.1 GCF_013694095.1 Thermogemmata fonticola
ACGACTGGGAGACAGGAGGACCAGGGCCGGCCCCTTCCGCTTCGTGGCATCCGTCGGGAGAGCATGTCCCAGAGCCTTCAGGGGGCGTGTTTTACAGCTTCCACGTGTCCGGGTTGTCGGTCTTGCTCCGGCGCATGGAGGGTTCCCGCCGCGGCATCGGGGTTTCCTCCTCCGCCAGGGAGAACGGTTCCGTCTCCGGATCGGCGAGTTGCTCCGCCGCCATTTCCTGCGCTGCGGTTCCTCCGTCATCGCCATCCCGGCTCCCGCCGCCGCTCCGCCCCCGCAGGACCAGCTTGAGCGCCACTTCGGGGAAGGGGAAATGGTCCCGCAGGACCCGGCTCAGGTAGCGGAGATAGACGGCGTCGAACAGCTCCGGCCCGTTGGTGAACAGGACAATGGTCGGCGGATGGACGGCGACCTGCGTGGCATAGTAGAGCTTGGGCACACGGTTGTGCCGCAGGGGCGGGCTGTAGGCTTCCAGCGCCTGCCGCAGGACGCGGTTGAGGTCCCCGGTATTGACGCGCACACCGGCCTGCTTGTGCAGCTCCGCCGCCAAATGCACCACCCGCAGCACATTCCGCCCGCTCTTGGCACTGATAAAAGCGATCGGCACATGCTCCAGCATGGGAAACACCCGCCGCAGATACTCCCCCATCGCCTCCGTCGTCACCCGATCCTTCACCAAATCCCACTTGTTGACCACGAAGATCGCCGGCTTGTGTTCCCGCACGATGTAATCCGCCAGTTGTTTGTCCACCCGTCCGATGCGCAACTGAGCGTCGAGAAAATGGAGGACGACATCAGCCCGCCGGATGGCTCGTTCTGCCCGGTGCAAGCTGTAAAACTCGATGCTATCGGCCAGGGAGGACCGCTTGCGCACCCCGGCGGTGTCGATGACCAGATAGACCCGGCCATCTCGTTCGATGCGCACGTCGATGCTGTCCCGCGTGGTCCCCGGCACTTCCGAGACGATGACCCGCTCCGCCCCAGCCAGGCTGTTGATGAAGGTGCTTTTCCCGGCGTTGCGCCGGCCGACGACGGCCAATTTCAAGGCGGCTTCCGGCGGAGCCGTTACTTCCGCTGCCGGCAACCGGCTCAAGATCGCCTCCAGCAATTCCTCCTTCCCCCGCTTTTGCTCCGCGGACACAGGGAGCGGTGCCCCGAAGCCGAGTTTGTAAAAATCCCCGACGGCGCAGGCCAGCACCTCGGTGTCCGCCTTGTTCGCTGCCAGGATCACCGGCTTGCCCCAGCGGCGCAGCCGCTCCGCCACCTCCTCATCGAGACCCACCAGGCCGCTACGCACATCCACGACGAACACCACGACCGCCGCCGAGGCCAGGGCGTATTCGATCTGCCGCTCCACCGCCGTGCTCAAATCGGCCCGATCGACGACCCCCACGCCGCCGGTATCGACCAACTCGAAGTACCGGCCCGCATACTCCACCGTGGCGGAGACACGATCCCGCGTCACTCCCGGCGTCGGGTCCACAATGCTGATCCGCCGCCCCACCAGCCAGTTGAACAGCGACGACTTGCCCACATTGGGCCGTCCTACGATCGCCACCACCGGCAGGCCGCTGCCTTCTCTCCTCGCGCCAGCCATCCTCACTCTCACTTATGCCTCTGGGGGATACACGCCTGCACTTGGACACACGCCTGTCCCCTGTCTATCATCCTATAGAGCTGCTCGGAGAGCTGCGCGCGTCCCTGGAGCGGCCAGCCTTCTCCCGCTGCTCTCCGCGTTCCGCCGAACTGTCCGCCCGCTCCCGCAATGCTGGTCTCATCGGCTATCCTCTGCCGCCTCTGCTCTCCCTGCGGAGATCGTATCATGCGGAACCTTGTCCCTGCCCTGGTGCTCCTGATCCTGCTCCCCGCCGCTTCCGCCCAAGAGGAACGTTACGAACTGGGGCGGCGCCTGCGGCAAATGGAGGCAGCCTGGGAACAGCAGGAGGACGAGACCGCCCGGCAGCGCGCTCTGGAGCATCTCCGCCCCGTCACCCGGCAGTTCTTTGCGTTCCGCCTCGCCGAGGCCGCCCGCTCCCTGGATCACGCCACTTTCGCTTTGCAATCGCCACGGGAACCCAGCGCCGCCCGACAATGGGCCGCCGCTTTGCAAATCACGCCCCAGAAGCGGCTCCTGGATGACCAGCAGACCGAATTAGTCGTCACGGTGCAGCCATTTTACCGGCCGGCGGTTCCCCTGCCGCGAGGCGCCCGCCTGCGCCTCTGGTTCATCGAAAAAGAGGTGGTCTCGGTCCCGCTCGACTCCTGGCCCCTGACGGTCCGCGTTCCCCTGCCCCCCCTCGGCGAACACGACGGCTTGGACCGCCGCCTCTACGTCCTTTTGGATGCCCAGGACAACCTCCAGCCGGTGCGCATCGGCATCTCCCAGGTCGCCCGCCTGTCATCGCGCCTGGAGAGGTTGACACAGGCCCTCCAGGACCGACCCGAAGCCCTGGCCATCGAGACGGCCACTCTCCGCGCCCGGCTGGCTGCCTTCCGCGCCGCCTTGCGGGGCGAAGCCCCCATCACTGACTTCCCCTACGCCGAATGGCTGCGCAACGCCGAACTCATGGCCGCCCATAAGCCCTTCTTCACCTGCGAGCGGCACGGCCAGTATTGGCTGTCCATTCCGACCGGCGCCGAGGGTGCCACCCCCTGCCGCCTCTTTGTGCCCAAAGGGCTGCACCCGGAGCGTCCCGTGCCGCTGGTCATTGCGTTACACGGAGCCGGTGTGGATGAGAACATGTTTTTTGACAGTTACGGCGCGGGTCAGATCGTCCGGGAATGCCACAGCCGCGGCTGGCTGCTCCTGGCCCCCCGCGCCGGCCTGCTCGGCCCTGCCCCCGTCCCAGCTCTGATCGACGCTCTGGCCAAGCGCTACCCCCTTGATCGCCGCCGCATCTTCCTCGTCGGCCACTCGCTGGGAGCTGCCCAGGCCGCCGCCCTCGCCCAGCGGCACCCGGAGTCCTTCGCTGCTGTGGCTGCCCTCGGCGGTGCCCCGCCCCTGAGCGATCCGCAACTGCTCCGCCGCCTCCCCTTCTTCCTCGCCGCCGGGAGCCAAGACGACCTGGCCATCGCCGCCGCCCGCTCCCTCCACAAAAAACTCGCCGCCGAAAAACTCCCCCATTACCGCTTCCGCGAATACCCCCGTCTCGAACACCTGACCATCGTCCGCGAAGCCCTGCCCGATGTCTTCGCTTTCTTCGATTCCCTTCCCCCCGTGAAAGCACCCCCGCCGTCCTCGCCCAGGGACTGACAATTCCCTGCCACTCCCTGGGGCCTCGCCCCTCCCGCCTCTCCGGCTTTCGTCCGGGGTGGCTTGCGGACGGCACCGCTTCGCGGCTCCCCGACCCTCTTCCCCCTCTGGTCAATACTCAGGCTTTCGATATACCGCAATCAGGATTTCCTCCCGGAAACTCAGGAGATGGCCATGCACGCACGCTTCCTTGGAGCGGTTCTCATCTTGGCGGCCAGCACCCTCGCCCTCGCTTTAGCTCAGCCCGCAGACCTCAAACGCCTCGAAGGACGCTACAAAGTCCTCATCATGGAGAAAGCGACCGGCCCGGCCCCTAAAGAGGTCATCGAAAACCTCTCCTTCATCTTCAAGGGAAACAAACTCACAGTCAAACTTGCCAACGAAGAAGAGAAGAACGCCCAGTTCAAACTCGACCCGGAAAAAGTTCCTCCCGCCATCGACATTTTCCCCCTCGATGGCGACTACAAGGGCAAAACCTTCCCCGGCATCTACAAAATCGACAAAGACGAAGTGACCATCGTCATGACGGAAAAAGGCGAACGGCCCAAGGACTTCAAACCGGAAGGGGAGGCCATCCTCATCCGCCTCCGCCGCGAAAAGTAGCTTTCCTCCCACGACAGCGGCATCATCGCCCGCCTGTCCTCGCTAGGAAACTGCCCCACCGGCAATGTGCATCCCCCTCCCGCGCTGTTCCCGTTACCTCCTGAGCCGTTCGGCCCCTGCCGCTTCTTCTCGTTCACCGCCGTCTATTTCCCCCTGCGAGGCAGAACCCGAAGGCATCAGCACGACGCCGCCAGCTATCACCCAGGCGGAGGGAGATACCGAGCCGCAGCCGGGATTGGCCTTCCCGCCGGGGTGTGTTGTACGTTAGGCTGGTTCCAGAGGTAAGCGGGCCGTGGGCGAGTGGAGGATTTCGACGACCAGAACAAAGCCGTCCCCCGGAGCATGCTATGGAAGAAACCCTGAGCCAAGCCGGTACCATTCTCTTGCAAGTGCTCAGTAATCTGACCAATCCCGACGCTTGGCGGGAAGCCCTCAGTGCGCCGGGCGTCGTGGTGGCGGCCTTTTTGGTGCTCAACCTGATCGTCTTCACGGAAACCGGCCTGCTCATCGGCTTTTTTCTACCGGGGGATTCCCTCCTGGTCACTGCGGGCATCGTCGCCCACTCCGTCGGCTGGCCCGTGCACTGGCTCATCCTCACTTTGTGCTTGTCCGCGATCGTCGGCGATACGGTCGGTTACTGGATCGGCCACAGCGCCGGGCCGGCGCTCTATCGCAAGCCGAACAGCCGCTTCTTCCGCCGCGAGCACCTCCTGGCTGCCCAGGCCTTCTACGATCGGCATGGTGGCAAAACAATCATCATCGCTCGCTTCGTGCCGATCATCCGGACCTTTGCCCCGGTCGTCGCCGGCGCCGCCCAAATGCCCTATCGCCGCTTCTTGGCTTACAACATTTTCGGCGGGATCGGTTGGATTGTGAGCATGATACTCCTCGGCTATACACTCCACATGTGGCTGGACCCCTTGCTCCGGCCTCTCTTCGGTGATCAATTCCAGATCGCTCGACATATTGATAAAGTTGTCATCACTGTCGTCTTCATATCCATACTTCCATTATTAATAAAATGGTGGCAAAAACGCCGTGCTTTGAAAACCGCACTGGCAACCCAAAACATCTACTGCGGAGGAACACCATGCCCGCCAACACAATGAATGCGTATTTACGTGAACAAATCTCCCATCTAAAATCCCAGGGTCTATACAAAGCGGAACGTTGGATTGAAACCCCGCAAAGTCCCGAAATCGTCGTCCAAGGCCGCAAAGTCATCAACTTCTGTGCTAACAATTACTTGGGCCTGGCCAATCACCCGCGAATCGTCGCCGCTGCCGAGGAGGGACTCCGCCGCTGGGGCTACGGTTTATCCAGTGTGCGGTTCATCTGTGGCACGCAAACCATTCATAAGCAACTAGAACAACGGATCGCCCAATTCTTCCACAAACAGGATTCCCTTCTCTATACCTCCTGCTTCGATGCCAATGGCGGCCTGTTTGAACCCCTCTTGACAGAACAAGACGCGGTGTTTTCCGATGAATTGAATCATGCCTCGATCATTGATGGTATCCGGCTCTGTAAAGCCCAACGATTCCGTTACCGCCACAATGACATGGATGATTTAAGGAACCAACTGGAATCTGCTCGGAAATATCGTTTCAAGATGATATTTACGGATTCTGTATTCTCAATGGATGGCGATCTAGCGAACTTGCCAGTGATTTGCGAGTTGGCGGACCGATATGACGCCGTGGTAGGCATCGACGACTGCCACGGGACGGGGCATTTGGGTCCGACGGGACGCGGGGCGGCAGAGGAATTGGGCGTGCTCGACCGCATTGACATCATCACCGGCACGTTGGGGAAGACCCTCGGCGGGGCCAGCGGCGGCTTCACCGCCTCCAGTGCGGAAATCGTGGATTGGCTGCGCAATCGCTCCCGCCCCTACCTGTTTTCCAACAGTGTGCCGCCAGCATTAGTCGCCGCGGCTATCGAATCTTTCTCACTCATTGATGAAGCTGCGGATTTACGCGCCAAACTTAAGGCTAATACTGCTAAGATGCGCCACGGTTTAGAAAATGCTGGCTTCACGATTAAACCGGGACCTACTCCTATCTTGCCTGTAATGTTAGGAGAAGCCGCTTTAGCGACGCGCATGGCGGACGCGTTGCTGGAACGCGGCATTTACGTCATCGGCTTCAGCTATCCCGTTGTCCCCCAGGGGCAGGCCCGAATCCGCTTGCAGGTCTCCGCCGCTCACACCGACGAGCAGATCGATCGTGCCGTGGCCGCCTTCACAGAAGTCGGGCGAGAATTGGGTGTGATTCGATAATATACCTTCAAGTCAGAGTGGATATAATTCTCAATGTCCTGCCCACACTTGGCACAATTCCAATACGACGTGGACTGCGGACTCCAATTCTTCCAAACATGTCCATTCCAAAGGTGAGTGGAAGTTGTGCTCACCACAGGAGAGGTTAGGGGTGGGCAATCCTTTAGCCGTGAGGAGAGCGCCGTCGGTGCCGCCGCGGATGCTCTTGAGCTTCGGTTCCAAACCGGCCCGCCGGACAGCCTCGACGGCATAAGCCACAGCCCGCGGCTCGCGTGCAATTCCCTCCCGCATGTTGCGATACTGCGGCTGGACGGCCACCTGGACCCGCGCGCCAGGATGATCCCGTTCGATCTGCCGCCCGATCTCCCGCAACCAGGCGGCGTATTCCGCCAATTGCGGCGTCTCGAAGTCCCGGAGCAGACAGCGGATTGTCACTTGGGCCACTCCGCCTTCGATGACATACGGATGGATGAACCCCTCGCGGTCGCTGGTCGTCTCCGGACTGTAGTGATGCTGCGGGAGGCGCTCCAGGAATTTCCCAGCCAGGCGCACGGCGTTGATCATCCGCCCTTTAGCAATCGCCGGGTGGATGTTGGCCCCTGTGATAGTGATGAGCGCCAGGTCCGCAGAAAAGGTTTCCGCTTCGATCTCCCCTACACCTGTGCCATCCAATGTATAAGCCACCACGGCACCAATACGATCTGGCTCTAGATATAAAACACCTTTTCCAATTTCTTCATCACATGTAAATACAATGCGAATCTGTCCATGTGGTATATCAGGATTTTCACACATAATCCGACATGCTTCCATAATGACAGCTACGCCGGCTTTATCATCGGCTCCTAACAAAGTTGTGCCATCGGTGGTGATGAGGGTTTTGCCGACAAGCTGGTTCAGTTCGGGATTGTCGGCCACGCGGATGACCTGGCGCGGATCGCCGGGCAGGGGGATGTCGCCGCCGGGATAGTTGCGGATGACCTGCGGCTGAACATTCCGTCCGCTGGTTTCCGGACTGGTGTCGAGATGAGCCGTAAATGCGATCGTGGGCGCACCGGGCACCGTCGCCGCGATCGTGGCGAAGACCAGCCCATGTTCATCCTGCTCCACGTTCTGCACCCCCATGGCGCGCAGCTCTTCGCAGAGCAGGCGTCCGAGTTCCCGCTGGCCTGGCGTGCTGGGATACGTCCCCGCTTTCTCATTGGCTTGCGTATCGATCCGCACATAACGCAGGAACCGTTCTAGCAACGTCGATGTATCATATTTCTTCATGGTCTATTGCGATGTTTATCAAGGTTCATCGAAAATATATTAATCCACCAGAATCAATATCAAATTCATTCTTTTCTTTGGGATTTTCGAGTTCTACTTTTGACAGGTTTTTTCAAGGATACTCCTATTTTGGGACACAGATCGGCCAGGATACAGGAATCACAGCGAGGTTTGCGAGCCTGGCAAACCTGCCGCCCGTGCAAGATGAGGCGATGGCTGAACGCGGTCCATTCGGCAGGGGGCAGCAGCTTCATCAGAGCCTGCTCAATCTTGTTTGGGTCCGTATGGCGTGTCAGGCCGAGCCGTTGTGACAATCTTTTGACATGAGTATCGACGGTGATCCCCGGAACACCGAAGGCATCGCCTAAGACCACATTGGCGGTTTTCCGGCCGATTCCCGGCAAGGTGACGAGTTCCTCCAGGGTCCGCGGGACCTGCCCGCCGAATCGCTCCACCAATTGGGCGCAGCAGTCGCGGATGTGCCGAGCCTTGCTGCGGTAGTAGCCCGTGGGCCGGATGATCGCCTCCAATTCTCGAAGATCGGCGCGGGCAAAATCTTCCGCCGTGCGGTAGCGGGCAAACAGGCGGGGGGTGACCTGGTTGACCCGCTCATCGGTACATTGGGCCGAGAGAATGGTGGCGATCAGCAGTTGGAGGGGATTGTCGTGACGCAGGGCTGTGGAGGGCTGGGGGTAGATTTGCGCCAGGCGCTGATTGATGGCCGCGGCACGTTCGCGGACCGGGAGCAAGCGGCGGCGCGGGCGGCCGGCTCCAGGCGGCTGGGGATCAGAAACATCCGGCACCGGGCGGATAGACTGATTCATTATTTTATCAGATCAACAGGTTGCAACGTTGGACAATTTAAGCCGCACTCGCCAGAATTCGTGCATCCGCAGGAAAGACCACCACCCCATAATCGCCTTGTTGGAACCAGGACACCAGGCGCTGCACGGATAGTTCATCCACCGCCTCTTCTGGAACCACGGCGACATGACGGGAGTGAAGGAACGATAATCGCACGACACGTTGGGGCCTTACTATGGTATTGTACGCCTGGGAAATCGGGGGCAATGGGGCGTGCCCCGCGGGCTGAACCCACACCAGCAGGGAGGCAGGGTCAAGCCGGCGGCACAGTTCCCCCGGATGATACTGCGGCGCGAGAACAATCAATTCCGCGGCTGCCAAGTCATCGGGATGATCCACAGGACGCAGGCGTTCCAGAAGAAGCAATTTCTCCTGGGAGGTGCAAAAGCCCCGCTGTTCTAGTTGATCAAGGCGTTGTCGATAGCGTTGCTGTGGGGAATGGACGAGGACCAAAGCCCCCTTGAGCAAGGCTTCGAGGAGCCAATCTTCGATCGCCGGTATATCCCCCCACACGCCGATAACATGGGGAAATGGCAGAGGTGCCCCATCGGCCGCTAAGTCAGAAATGACATTGGGAGGCAGCGGAGGGTTCCAGGCGGCAAAACGGCGGCGTTCGCTAGCCAAGCCGAGCCAAGCAGCGGGCAAGGGGCGTTTGGCCAGGGAATGTCCGAATTGTTCGCGGAGTCGGGACAGGGCATTGTCACCGTCAGAGGGATAGCTGAGATGGTCCACAAGCTGGAGCTGGAAGGCTTCGCGGGCCGACAGAGGGATGCCGGAGGCCAAGCGGTGCCGTGCCTGGGGGCTGTGGCGGCTTTGGAGCAGAACCGACCCGCCGAAGCAGGTCAAGCCTTGGGGCAGTTCGATCCGCGTGGCCGCCCGTTGCACAGCCAGGCGGTAATCGCAGGCCAGGGCCAATTCCCAGCCCACCCCACGGCAAAGGCCATCGATGGATGCGATGCTCACGCCGGGCCAGTGGGCCAGCTTTTGGATCAGTTGCTGCCCTCTCCAGGCAAAGGCGGCGCGATCCGCCGGGCGGCGCAGCTCCCGCAGCACCAACGGATGCAGACCCCGGCAGAAACTGTCCTTCGTCCCAGACCGGATCACCAAAATCCCCACCGGGCAGGAAGTGTAGAGCCAGGCGATGGCTCGTTCCCATTCCTCCAGAGCGTTCCCATCCCAACCCTGCTGCTCCAACGGCGAGAAGGCAAAAGTCAGGGTGGCGATGTGCCGCTCCAGGTCCACGCGAATATGACGGGACTGATAGATCGGGAACATGGCCAACCTCCACGCGTCTTGATCCCGGTGCTCCCTCCGAGAATCCTCAAAGTACGAGCAGCCGAGGCTCTGCGGAGTGCTTTCGGATCAGCCGATGGCAAGCTAGGCAAAGACGCACGATTCTACCTGCTAAGCCTGGCTTAGGGATTGCACCGGCTTGGGAAGGTTCTGCTGCTTGGTTTTCCCGCGGAGTCGCATTGTTTTGCCTTTTTCCTCCAGTCAAAATGCCAGTGTACCGTTCGCTACCCGATCTCAGCGAGAAACCGCAGAACGAGACTGAGGAAAGTTTCTATGGTGCGCGGAAGTCAACTGGCATGCATTAGTGTCATATTGTTGTCTCTCGGTGCGGGGTGCCGGTTGTGCGAGCGGGATCGCTGTGATTCCCGGCCGGGATGGTTTTCTTCCCGCCTGCGGTCGCCTCAGGCCGGCCAGCTCATGAGTCAAGGTCGCTTGAGCGAGGGCTGCTATGACGCAGTCACAGGCCAACCGGTTCCCTGCCCGCCGATGCCATCCACTCCCGCTCTGCCCACCGGGAGTACGCCGCCGCCTCCCACGGCCCCGCCGCCAAGCGGTGAAGAGCTGCCTTGGCCCGGCTCCGGGGAGCACATCCGCCCGCCGGGAGTTCCCAGTGCGCCGGCTGGCCAGAACGCGACGCCTCCCAAACCCTGACTGCGATCTCCGCTTCTGTGTACTCTTCCGTGCACCGCACCTCCTACGTTTCCAACCCCTTGGTTTCGCGGACGGTACTCCATTACTACTTCGCGCCCTGGGTCTGCCCCATAGAAGGCGGAACCGCTAACACACGCGGGGCCGGCGTGTTCCAGAAACCCTTCGGCGGCGGAGCGTAACCGGACCGCGCGGGCAGGAGCAACTGCTCCAAGAGTTTTTGGCTTTCCGCCTGGGCGAAGCGATAGCCGGCGGGGGATTCCATTCCGTCCGAGATCGCGGGAAGGGTTCTCCCGGAGACGGTGGAACTGCTGCGAGCGCCGCGACTGAGCGGCAGGGAAGCGTGAGCACTGCAACAGCCCGCGGAGTGGGGGCGGCCCACACCACTGCTCAGTGCAGGGGCGGAAGTACACGGGAAGGTGCCGGTGATTGGGCCGACATACGGCCGGGGTTGGAAGCACGGCAGCGCCTTGCCCGTGGTGGGATAGAAGAACAGCCAGGCCTTGATCGGGGAGCCAGGGATGATCGAGCGCACGCTAGAAGGAGAAGAGCGGCCGATCCCCTGAAGTGACATCGGACTATCACCTACCCCTGGGTGGACTGCCATCTCCGCCTGTTCCCGCAGGGCGAGGGCGGGCCGCTCCCCAGGCGGCACATGAATACGGCTACCATACGGCACGCTCGAACCTCGGCCCGGCGGCTCCGCCGTCAGAGTCAGCGGCGGCACTTGTGGAGTCGTCGGCAAAGGACGCGGTTCGGCTGCCCCCGCTGCCACACCAGACAACAACGCCACCCCCAGCACTCCACTATGCCGTATCCCCATGCTCTGTGCTCCTGAACTCAGGCGATCGGAAACGGGCCGTACACCGCAGTCTTCCCAGCGTTCCGCCCGCACCCAACCCTGCCTTTTCCTCATCGACTCCACGCAATCCTTGCAGACGGCAGAATTGCTCAGAACGGCCAAGCCAAGCGTGCCCCTTCCCGGCACAAGCCGCACAGCCTCGCCATCTTTCCCATGCTGGCGGCCTGGGGGAAAACCGGCACTTCCTGTCCCGCAGGCTACTCCGGCAGGTCGCCCGTTGCTTCGCATACCAGCGGCAGGATACCGCTTGCCTCGTGCCGCGGAGCGGTGATCAGCTTCACCGCAGGACAATACCGCTTCAGGATCGGCTGCACGCTCTCCGCCGCCAGCTCCGGGCGGTTGCACTCCTCGCTTAGATGGAGTTGCACCAGATACCGCGGCATCCGCTGGGAACGCGCCAGAATCTGCTCCACCAGCGCCGCCGCCTGAGTGTTGGACAGATGCCCCTGATCGCTCAACACGCGGCGGATCAGATACCACGGCCGGCCGCTCTGGCGCTGCATCTGCGGATCGTGATTGAACTCCACCGCCAGCAGGTCCAGGTTGGCCAACGCCTCCGCCAGTTGGACGCTCCCGCATCCCAAATCCGCCACGTATCCCAGCGACGCCTGCACCTCGCCCGGCCCAAGCAACACCGCCCGGAAGGCGAATGTCGGCCGACTGTCGTGGAGGACCTCGATAGGTAGGAAACGACAATTCTCGACCGGCGTAAACCATCGCCCCCCTCGATACTCCCGCAAAAGCTGGTTCTTCTCCAACAGGGGCAGATACTCCGAACGGCTGCGCAAATCGACCAGGTGACGGCTGTGAAGCCACAGCGGTATGCGGCGGACGAACAGCTCGGCGAGCACGCTCTCGTGCCAATGGTCCGAATGCACGTGTGTCAACACCACGGCCTGAACCGCCTTCCAGGTGCGCCCCAGACTGCGTAGCCGCCGCGCCAACTCGCCCGCTTCCAGACCGCAGTCCAACAGCAGCCCGCGGCCCGCCGCCTCGATGTAAGCGGTGTTGCCGCTGCTGCCGCTGCCCAACGTCGCAAAGCACGCCTGCACTTGCTCTGCTCCTTCCATAATCGCCGCTCCCGCTCCTCTCGTCTTGTTCCATTACTTGTAAACTGGAACCCAAGGTGCGCCCAGCTCCGTTGGCTTCTACCCTCCATGCAGAAGAACCGCAAACCCTCTTCCCCTCAACACCACGAGAATCGGCTTCCCTGAAAACCGCAGGGGGAACAACTGGACGCTGAACCGAGACTTCCTGCCGAACCGCAGCCGGTTGGACGACCCTGCCGTCCCGCGAGGGTGAGTTTGTCAACTTCGAGCGGCGGGATGGTTCAGCTCCAGGTGAGCATTGCGACGGCTTTGTCAACTTCGGACGACGGGGCAACTCCGCGAGAACCTCCCAACTTTCCCGCTTCTTTTCCGACCGACGGCCTGAGCGACGCGAGGGCCTGGCTCGCTGATCCAAAGATGCTAGCGACCGTATCAATTGATCACGACTTCGCCGATTACCACTTATGGATTGACAAATCAATTTATACAATCGCATTTGCATCTTTTCTGCTGTCGAGATGGGATGATGACCGGATTCCACGGACTTTTTCCGTTTCCTGGGTTCATCATGTTTACTTGACAATTCGGAGGAAATCCGAGAAGACCCTGCCGCGGCACGCTGGGAGCGAACCGAGGTTGGCTCCCCTCGCCGCTGGGGCCGAATGGGGGAAGCCTCGCCGTGGGTCGCTCCCTGCCGACGCTGGCGGCGGGCTGTCACTGGTACTTCTGGGGTGGAAGACTCTGCCGCGGGAGGGCAACGCCCCGGCTCTTCTGCCGTTTTAGTCCGCATTTTGAGGCCACCGCCGCGTTGGTGGGTCCGGCCACTTGGGGAAGGCTCTTCACTTCGGGGAACTGCTCGCCGAGCCACCATTGGGATGGGCTTCGCCTCGACGATGAAGGGCACGCTCCGCTTCCGCGATCGACTTGCCGATTTCGCACTGGATACAGAACGATTTGTTCGACGTTGATATTGGTAGAAAAGATCATGTTTTGCTTCGACAGATGGTGCGGGCGCCGGTCGGGGCGGGGGAGGAGGAGCGGGGATGCTCTCCAGGCTCAGAGGCAGGGCCGGTGTGTCGGGGCCGGGGGAAGCTGGGGAGTGACGCCGCATTGTCTCCGAACGTTGTCGCTTCTGGTGTTGGGTGGGAGTCTGTTCCGCCTTTCGCCGCTGACAGGGTTGAGTCAGCATGCTTTTCAGGTACCACAGGAGGGTGCCGCAGAGCGGGAGAACCCAGCGGTGGAGGAGGTTGGCTCGCTGCCAGCCGGGAAGTTGGCGGCACCAGAGGAGAAGGCCAGGGGAGGCATAGCGGCGGCGGGGCCGGAGGGAACGGCCGAGAAGCACCGAGGGGGCGAGTTGCAGCCGCAACTGTTGCAGAACGCGGTGGGCGTCCCGGTCCCAGAAGAGGTCGGGAGGCGGGGTGAAGCTCCAGGGGGTGCGGGTGCAATGCGGCGTCCTCATGGCTTGCTCCTGGTGTCGCTGGTGGCGGGATACGCGGGGTGAGCAGCATTCCCCTCCACAGCGGTATTTGACATTTTTTACTTCAAGTGTTCAGGTGTTTCAGTATAAATATGCACCCTAAAATTGGTCCTGTCAAATGAAAATGGCAAAATTTTTCCAAAAAGTGGTTTTTTCCTGGAAAAAGCAGGGGAAAATAGCGAGCGGCGAAAATGGCGAATAGCGAATGGGTGAATGGAAAGAGAAAGAGGAGTGGCTGACTGTGGGGACTCTTGGGTGTTCCGGGGAACACTTCGACGAAGCGTAACGGTTGAGGGAGCCGCGGAAAGGGGCAGATTCTTTGCCGAAGCTCAGGCGGCGATGAGCGAGGGCATGAGGAATTAGGGAGGGGATGCCCAGAAAGGCGAGGAGTCTGTGCGAGGTGATTAGATCGAGATTCCCGCTTTTTGCAAGGTATGGCGTGCTCGCTGGGCAGCTTGAGTCCGGGGATAGCGCTGGACAATCTCGATCAGGCGGTCAATGGCTTCCTGACGGCGTTTAGCTTGGGAGAAGGCTCGTGCTTCGGCGAGCAGTTGTTCAGCAGCTTGTTCATCGGTTTCCATTGCACTGGCAGGTTGGAGTGGGTAAGCAGGGTTGGTAGCCTGCGGTTGGTACGAATCCCACGCGAAGGGATTGGCCGGACCCGCAGCTTGGGGAGAGGGCGAGATGGCCTCGGAACTGACTGCCCCCTCCCCATCTGTATACTCTGACACGAGTCCATAGTCTCCCGCGTCCGGCAGCTTTTTGCTTTCTCAGCTACCTGACCGCGTTGATTTTGGGACTCAACCCAATGGGCGCGGCGGGAGGGGAGAGGCTGAGGAACTCGCCGTATTGGCAGCGATGTCAACTCAAGCTCGTCACGGCCATATGGGGATGAGGCGGGGGCGTTAGGCCGCACATCGAGGAACGAGACCGAGCGGCGGTCCGCATTTTTTTTGCGACAGATTGTTGACGGAAAGGGGAGGCGGGGCTAGGATGCTTATTGATACTGAATCGCAGTATCACGAAAGGGAGCGGCTGGAGTGCTAGGCTAGCGCCGTGGCAGCGTCCACTTCCGTAAGCGAGGCACCGGCCTTGGGAACCTCATAACTCTGAGTTGAGGAGGTCGAGTGCCATGCGTGCTGTGTTCCGACAAAAGCTGGGGTTTACCCTGATCGAGCTACTGGTGGTGATTGCGATCATCGCCATTTTGATCGGGCTGTTGTTACCGGCGGTGCAGAAGGTCCGCGAGGCGGCGGCACGAACCAGTTGCCAGAATAATCTCAAGCAAATTGGTTTAGCGCTTCATAATTATCATGATGCTATGGGGCGCTTTCCTACGGCGAATTCTCCGACTTTCAATTCGGCGTTCACGCACATTCTGCCTTATTTGGAACAGGAGAATATCGGTCGGCGTTATAATCCGTCCTTGACGCCGACGGACCCTTCCGACCCAGATGGGGATGGTTTCAGCAATTTGACGTTGGGGCAGAGCGAGTTGAAGACCTATCGCTGTCCCAGCATGCAGCCGCCGCCGGTGCCTGATGCTTTTCCTGGGTGGTCCAGTTACGCGGTGTGCATCGGTAATCAGCCGAATCCGTTTTTCGCACCGGGCGCAAATGGGAACCCGGCGTATGACAACGGTCTGATCGTGCGGCAGACGGGCGGCGGTTCAGGCGGTGTGACGGGACAACGCGGTGTCACTCTAGCTCAGGTGCCGGACGGCACGTCCAACACCATTTTGGCTGGCGAGATGGGGTTTCAGCTCAAGGACTACTTTTTCACCTCCGGTCCGTATGCGGGGCTTCAGCGCGGGGGCAACACGCAATGGGTGTGGGGCTATGCCTCCTATTCCTTCGGCAGCACGGGGGTCATGTTCAACACGGTGGTGGGCACAGCGGCGGACCGGACGGCACGGCTTGGGGCCTTCCGCAGCGACCATCCCAACGGCGCCAATTTTCTTTTCGGGGACGGTTCGGTGCGCTTCATTTCCAATGGCCGACTCAGCCTGCCCGTGTACCAAGCTTTGGGAACGCGGGATGGCGGGGAGATTGTGAGCAATGATTTCTGAAACCTCGCCCCGGAGAACTCCCATGTCCGCCGCATTTGTGGAGACCCTGGTGATGATGCTAGCGGGAGCGGCGCTCGTGGTGGTCCTGGGGGGGTGCAGCACCCAGCCGAAACCCACCTCGGCGCCCCAAAATCCCGCCCCGACCGCGTCTTCCGTGCCGCCGGAGGTGGAATTCGACCCTGCTACGGCAGCGGAGAAATACCGGAAGACGCCGCGACGGCCATGATGGAACGAAAAAGCTTCCTTCTTTGGCATTCCATAATCAGGTGATAGGAGTTGGACCTATGATTTTCCCAAAAATTCTGCGATTGGACAAAGCAATTTTAGCAACGGGAATTATGGCGGTTCTGACTGCCAGTGCTGTCGGGACAGCGGAGCCGCAACTGCCGGCGCTGCCTCAGGCGGTCTCCAGTTTTGGAGCGACGGTGTGCGACGGTTACCTGTACGTTTACGGCGGGCACGCGGGGAAAACGCATAGCTACGACACCCGGAGTGTGCTGGGCAGTTTCCATCGGTTGAAGCTGTCCGCGCCGGAGAGATGGGAGGAACTGCCTGGCGGTCCCATCGCCCAGGGTTTGAACCTGGTGAGCCACAAGGGGAAGGTGTACCGCGTGGGCGGGATGCAGCCGCGCAATGCACCGGGGGAAGCAGCGGATAATCACTCGCTGGCGGAGGCGGCCCGGTTTGATCCTGTCAAGCGGCAATGGGAGGAGCTGCCGCCCCTTCCCGCGGGTCGCTCGTCCCATGACGTGGTGGTAGCCAGGGACTTGCTCGTGGTCGTCGGCGGCTGGCAACTGCGGGGGCGCAGCCACATGCCTCTGTGGCATGAGAGCACGCTGGTGGCGGACCTCAAGGAGCAGCCGTGGAAGTGGCAAGCGATCCCCCAGCCGTTCCGCCGTCGGGCGCTTGCCGCAGCAGCCATCGGGCAGAAGGTGTACGTTGTCGGCGGACTGTCACCGGATGGTCCCGAACCGCGCCTGGACATTCTCGATCTCGCCCGCCGGCAGTGGTCGCGTGGTCCCGATTTGCCCGGCAAGGAACGGGCGGCGTTTGCTCCCGCGGCTTGTGTTCTCAACGGCCAGTTGATCGTGGCGACCAACGAGGGCGTCCTTTACCGCTTGCTTCCGGAGGGAAAAGAGTGGGAGAAAGTCGGCCAGGCGAGCCGGAAACGGCAGGTCGCCCGCTTGCTTCCCTGGGACGAGCACGCCGTGCTGCTTCTCGGCGGCGCAGGAGGCGGGCAAAACCACGACTCGCTCGAAATCATTCCGATTCCCCCGCGCCCAGAACCGACGCCTGAAGCGCGCTAGGCGGGACCTCTGGAGTGACATGCTACCGTCCTTGACAATCCGCCGGCGCCGCCTCTGACCGCTCGCTCTCAGGTCGGCGGGTGGTTTTTATTCAGGTTTACTTTTGTTAGTCCTAGCTTGTCATCACTTGTTTGTAGGAGGCGCGGCTCTCGCTTCTGGACAGCAGCGTGGCCACGTTCCGCAAGCCCAAGGCCAAAGCGCCCTAACGGGAAGGCCCTGGATCGGCAGGGCGCTCCCTGCGGGGGATTGGAAGCGGTTGCAGGAAGTCAAGGCGAAGCGAGGCGGGGTCGAAAGCACTGCTCAACTCAGGATGGCGCGGATGGGTCGGCCGGTGCAGGCGAGCAAGGGTCGGCCCTGAAGGTCCCGGATGTGGGTATCCAGGGGGATGTTCAGGCAGTGGTAGATGGTGGCGTGGAGGTCTTCGGGTGTCACCGGGTTGTCCTTGGCATAGGCGGCGATTTTGTCGCTGGCTCCGTAGATGATGCCGCCGCGGATGCCGCCCCCGGCCAGAGCGACGGAGAAGACTTGCCCCCAGTGGTCCCGGCCGGCGCTGCCGTTGATTTTGGGCGTGCGGCCAAACTCCGCCATCCAGACCACGAGGGTATCTTGCAGCAGGCCGCGGGCGTCGAGGTCTTCGAGCAGGGCGGAATAAGCGGCATCCAGGATAGGCATGAGGGTTTTGACGCTGCGGCTGTTCTGGGTATGGGTGTCCCAGTGGCCGTTGTTAGGCGCGCCGGGGACGCGGGTCCAGTTGACGCGCACCAGGGGAACGCCCGCTTCGACGAAGCGCCGGGCCAGGAGGCAGGACTGACCGAAGCGTGTCAGTCCATAGCGTTCGCGGAGTTTGCGGGGTTCCTGGGACAGATCGAGGGCGCGGCGGGCAGCGGGGGAAGCCAGGAGGGCAAAGGCCTGCTGGCGGTGTGGGTCGCGTTCCTGCTCGGCCAGCGCTTCCAGGAGTCGGCGGCGGCGGTCGAAGCGCTCCCAGGGCACCTCCGCGGGCAGCTCCAGCCCCTCGATCTCGAAGCGTCCGGCGCTGGGATCGCCCGTCACAAGCCAGGGGTCAAAGGCACGGCCCAAAAAGCCGGCGTCTTGCCCCGGCCAGGTCAGGTTGCCGTCGTTGGCGGCTTGCTCCGGCAAAGTGATCGCCGAAGGCAACGCACTCCGCTTCGGAAACACCTGCCGCACGACCGCTCCCAGGCACGGCCAATCGTTCGGCGCGCCCGGTTTGACATTTTCCACCTGCTTAGGAATATGCGGCCGGCCCGTCGTCATGTAATACCCGGACGAGGAATGGGCATTGTCATAGGTCTGACAGGCACGCAACACGGCAATGTGTGAAGTCCACCGCGCCGTGCGCACCATTGTTTCTCCGATGATCAGTCCCGGGGTGGCCGTGCGAATCACCCCCAGGTCGCCCCGATACTCCGCCGCCGATTCCGGCTTGGGGTCCCACGTCTCCTGCTGCGGCGGACCTCCCAGGAGAAACAGGACGATGCACGCCTTGGGGCGGCGGCGCTCCGGCGTCTGGGCCGCTTGCAGCCGCAACCACATCGGCAGGCTCAAACCCGCCACCCCCAGCGATCCCACCAGCAACGCCTGCCGCCGCGACGGACCAGCACAACCGCCCGGTGAACGGTCCAACCCCGCCCTCTGCCCCACAGTATCACCGCGTCGGCTCGCTCCGCTTCCCCCATCGCTGGGTGACCAACGGATGTCTCCGATACTCTCAGGTCTCATGATCGTACTCCCGCGAAGAGGCTCTGCAACGGTGGGAGAATTCGTTCTGGGAAGGAAAACACCGGACATTCCGGCCACTCGGTGGGACAACAGTGGAGTATACCCTCCCTTTCCCAGCAGCACAAGGACTCACCCCGCGAAAATCGCCCCGGACGGCGGTCGGAATGCCCCCTCCTGGACCGCCGTTGCGCAACGCTCCCCCCGTCCCTCGTCCATCCACCCTTACCTCCTCGCCCGCAAAACCAGTTCCGGATTTTCCAGTTTGCCCATAGCCCCGATATTGTGAATTTTTCTTTACTACTCGCTTGACCTCCCGTAACCCCTAGGTAAATTCGATGAATGCCTCCAACATCACGCAAGGGTGTGAAACAGCGAGTCATTCACTACTACTGAGGGGTCTTCCATGAAGTTCATGATTCGCTCGTGGGTACGCCGTTTGTTCTCGACGGGTTCCGCTCGCACCATTCGCCGCTCTCCAGCCTTGCAGGTGGAGGCTCTGGAGGATCGCACCACGCCGTCGGTGGTCGGGGTGAAGATGATCCAGGACATTGCTCCAGGTGCGGGAGCATCCAATCCGGCCCATTTCACCGAGGTCAACGGCGTCGTGTACTTCGCAGCCACGGATGCCAGTGGCGACCGGGAGCTGTGGCGCACGGACGGCACCACGGCGGGCACTTACCGCGTGGCCGACATCAACCCCAGCGGTAGCTCCAATCCCCGATACTTGACCAACGTCAACGGGACGCTCTACTTCAGCGCCAACGATGGAACAAATGGCCGTGAGTTGTGGAAGTTTGACGGCACCACCGCCAGCCTGGTCAAAGACATTCATGGCAACGGCAGCTCTGATCCTCGCTGGTTAGTTGATGTGAACGGCACCTTGTTTTTCACCGCGGAGGATGGGACGAGTGGCCGGGAACTCTGGAAGAGCGACGGGACCAACACCGTTCTGGTGGAAGACATCCGTGCAGGCGGCAGTTCCGATCCCCGCTACCTGGTCAATCTGAATGGGACATTGTTTTTCTCGGCAGACAATGGAGGCCTTGGCCGGGAGTTGTGGAGAAGCGATGGCACAGAAGATGGAACCAAGGTGGTCAAGGACATCAACAGCACAATTCAGAGTTCCGCGCCGGATTGGTTGACGGTGGTAGGTGGAACTTTGTTCTTCACGGCGGAGGACGGCAGTCATGGCCGGGAATTGTGGAAGAGCGACGGCACGGAAGGGGGTACCGTCCTCGTTGGGGACATTCTCATAGGTCCGAGTGCTTCCAGTCCCCAGGGCTTGACCAACGTGAATGGGACGTTGTTCTTCAGTGCCAGTGACGGGACCAACGGCCGGGAGTTATGGAAGTTTGACGGCACCACCGCCAGCCTGGTCAAAGACATTCATGGTAACGGTGGTTCTTATCCAGCCTGGTTGACCCAGGTGAACGGCATGTTGTTTTTCGTGGCGGATGACGGCACGCATGGCCGGGAATTGTGGAGAAGCAACGGTGCATCTGACGGGACTGTTCTAGTGAAAGACATCAACTCCACCGGCAATGCTGGTCTCATGTACTTGAGCAATGTCAATGGTACCTTGTTCTTTGTGGCGGAAGATGACACCCACGGCATCGAATTGTGGATGTCCGATGGGACAACCAGCGGGACGGCCCTGGTGAGTGATATTCGTGAGGACATCGGGAATTCCAATCCTGTCCGGCTCACCCCTGCCGGCGGTACCCTGTTTTTTGCGGCAGATGATGGCTCCCAGGGTGTGGAGCTGTGGCGAACGGCGGTAGCGACCTCGCTCACCATCACCAGCGGCAATAATCAAAGCACGACAGTCGGCACCGCCTTTAGCAGTCCCCTGCAAGTCCAGGTGTTGGATCAGTTCGCTGAGCCGATGGAAGGCGTACCGGTGGCCTTCACCGCTCCCAGCAGTGGGGCGAGCGCGACCTTGAGCAGCAGCACAGAAACCACGGATGTCAATGGTCACGCTCAAGTGACGGCAACGGCCAATACCGTGGCGGGAAGCTACCAGGTCCAGGCGACCGCCGGTTCCCTGACCGGCGTGCAATTCAATTTGACGAACTCTCCGGCGGCATCGGCGGGTTTGCAGATTGTGAGCGGAAATCACCAGTCCACGACGGTGGGCACGCCTTTCAGCAATCCGTTGGTGGTGCGGTTGGTCGATCAGTATGGCAATGGGGTGGACAATGCAAGTGTGACATTTACAGCACCCACGGGGGGGCCAGGGGCGCTGTTTGGCGGGATCAACGCGATCACTGTGACCACCGACAATAATGGGTACGCCCAAGTTCTGGCTCAGGCTAACGTCGTGGCGGGCAACTACCAGGTGACGGTGACAACTGGAAGTCACACGATTCATTTTGACTTGCACAATACGGCAGGGTCAATGGCCCAGGTGGTTTTCCGGCTTCAGCCGCCGCTGGAAGTCAATGCAGGCCAACCCTTCCGCGTGCAGGTGCAGTTGCGAGACCAGTTTGGGAATGCGGTGCGGCTGCCGAATGTGGCGATCCGCCTGAGCTTGCGGGCGGGCAGCGGGCTGAGCGGGACGCTGGTCGAGCGGACGAGCATCTACGGCCTGGCGACGTTTGGTGACCTGGTGCTGTCAACACCGGGGCGCTACCGCCTGGTGGCCCGCCTCGGCAACGGCCTGCAGGTCATCTCACGGGCGATTACGGTAATCTAAGGCGCCTCTGAGTTGAGGTACAACTCCCTCCTTCGGCACGGGGAGCGGAAGGTCACCTCGGTGTCAGCCTGGCCTCGGGTGGTGGCAAGCCATCCGGGGCCTGCTTTTTGGCAATCCTCTAGCAACTCGGCTGAGCATTGATCCCTCGGCTCACACCGCAAGCAATCCTGGTAGCGGTCAGCGCGCCGTCCGGCGTCGGGCTGGGTCCAAGCCAGAGCAAACGCTGCGCATGACACCTCGGCGTCTGCAACAAACACCTGACCACAATTCCAGTTCCGGATGTGCCAGATTCACCGCACTTCCGCCATCGCGAAGTTTTCTTTTTCCGCTTGACTGTCTAGAACCTTGTTCTAAATTGCATCGAGATTCCCACATCAGACTCTCATTCGTAGACGCATAGCGAATCGCTCGTCTGCAACCCCGCGGAGGCCCGACATGAGGTATCTGCTTCGCTCCTGGGTACGCTGGTTGTTTTCTGCCCGCTCCGCTCGCACCATTCGCCGCTCTCCCGCCTTGCAGGTGGAGGCCCTAGAGGACCGCACCACGCCGTCGGTGGTGGGGGTGAAGATGATCCAGGACATCGCCACCGGTTCGACCGCTTCCAATCCGGCCTATTTCACCGAGGTCAACGGCGTCGTGTACTTTGCGGCCACGGATAGCAGCGGCGACCGGGAGCTGTGGCGAACGGATGGCACCACGGCGGGCACCTACCGCGTGGCGGACATCAACTCTAATGGCAGTTCCAATCCTATAAATTTGACGAATGTGAACGGCACACTGTTTTTCAGCGCCGATAATGGGACGAGTGGCCGGGAATTGTGGAAGTTCGACGGAACCACCGTCAGCATGGTCAAAGATATTCGTAACGGTGGTGGCTCTGATCCGCGTTGGTTAGTTAACGTGAATGGCACCTTGTTTTTCACCGCGGATGATGGGACAAGTGGCCGGGAACTCTGGAAGAGTGACGGTACAGAGACCAACACCGTTCGGGTGAAAGACATCCGGGAGGGTGCCAGTTCCGATCCCCGGTACCTGATCAATCTGAATGGGACATTGTTTTTCTCGGCAGACGATGGAGGCTTAGGCCGGGAGTTGTGGAAAAGCGACGGGACGGACACTGGCACCCAGGTGGTCAAGGATATCAACAGCACGATTCAGAGTTCCGCACCGGATTGGTTGACAGTGGTAGGGGGAACTCTGTTCTTCACGGCGGAGGACGGGAGTCATGGCCGGGAATTGTGGAAGAGTAACGGCACGGAAGAAGGCACCGTCCTTGTTGAGGATATTCTCCCAGGTTCGAGTTCCTCCAGTCCCCAGAACTTGACGAACGTCAACGGGATGTTGTTCTTCAGTGCCAACGATGGAAGTCATGGCCGGGAATTGTGGAAGTTCGACGGAACCACCGCCAGCATGGTCCAAGATATTCATGGCAGCGATGGTTCTTATCCGGCTTGGTTGACCCCGGTGAACAATATGTTATTTTTCGTGGCAAATGACGGTACGCATGGCCGGGAATTGTGGATGAGCAACGGGACATCGAACGGGACCGTTTTGGTCAAAGACATCAACTCCTCCGGCAGTGCGGGGATCATGTACTTGACCAATGTCAATGGCACCTTGTTCTTTGTGGCGGAAGATGATACCCACGGCATCGAATTGTGGAGGTCCGATGGGACAACCAGCGGGACAGTTCTGGTGCGTGATATTCGGGACGGCATTGGCAATTCCAATCCTATCCGGCTCGCCAACGCCAACAATACTCTGTTTTTCGCGGCCGATGATGGCTCCCAGGGGGTGGAGCTATGGCGGACGGTCGTCGCCACCACACTGACCATCATCAGTGGCGACAATCAAAGCACGACGGTTGGCACCGCCTTTAGCAGTCCCTTGGTAGTCCAGGTGTTGGATCAATTCGACGAGCCGATGGAAGATGTGCCCGTGACCTTCACCGCTCCAATCAGCGGGGCCAGTGCGACCTTCAGTAACGACAGCAACACGATCACGGTGACGACGGGGAGCAATGGGCAGTCGTCGAGCGGTGCCCTCAGTGCCAACACCGTGGCAGGGAGCTATCAGGTCCAGGCGACCTCCGGTTCCCTCACCGCCGTGCACTTCGATTTGACGAACACGCCAGCGGCCGCCGCAGGTTTGCAAATTGTGAGCGGAAATCACCAGTCCACGACGGTAGGTACGCCTTTTAGCAATCCACTCGTGGTGCGGTTGGTGGATCAGTATGGCAATGGTGTGGGCGATGCCAGTGTGACATTTACAGCCCCCACGGGGGGTCCAGGGGCGTTGTTTGGCGGGATTAACGCGATCACGGTGACCACCGACAATGATGGGTACGCCCAAGTTCAGGCCCAAGCCAACGTGGTGGCGGGGAGCTACCAAGTGGTGGTGACAACCGGAAGCCACTTAGTTCAGTTTAACTTGCACAATGTGGCCGGATCATTGGCCCAGGTGGTTTTCCGACTTCAGCCGCCGCTGGAAGTCAACGCAGGCCAACCCTTTCGCGTCCAGGTGCAATTACGGGACCAGTATGGGAACGCAATACGGCTAGCGAATGTGGCGGTGCGGATCGTCTTGCAATCCGGCAGCGGGCTGAGCGGGACGCTGGTCAAGCAAACGAGCATCTACGGCCTAGCGACGTTTGGTGACCTGGTGCTGTCAGCACCGGGGCGCTACCGCCTGGTGGCCCGCCTCGGCAACGGCTTGCAGGTCATCTCACGGGCGATCCGGGTGGTGTAAGCTAGCCGGGCTGGAGGTGACGTCGGGACGGCGCGAGGGGGGGAAACTCGGACCGCATGCCCCAGCGATCTTCCGCCCTCACGCCTGTGTTCTTCCTGCATATTGGCGGCACCAGCCGTTGACGTGGCCAACCGACAGGCATAGCATTAATAACGCCAATCCGGCGCGTGCACCCGTAGCTCAACTGGATAGAGCATCGGTCTACGGAACCGAAGGTTGCAGGTTCGACTCCTGCCGGGTGTACTCTTCCCTTCCACGTATCTCCCCCTTTCCGCTGCCAACTCCCCCACCGAATCGCTTGCGACTCACCGCGTGGGAAACCGTTTTCGGGCAATCCAAAGGAGCCGTGCCTCAGCCGTTCCACAATCTGCGTTCCAGTCGGGGGACGGAGCTACTGGAGCAATTTTCCTAGGCATGGGGTGGTTCAGCGGCTGGAACACGATCTCAAGATCAACCTGAAGCACTATGCGCAGATTACAGCGGAGCACTTCCGCTTAGCCGCGCAAGGCGGCACAGAAAGCGGCACACCGGCTGCACACTTTGCAGCCCAGCAGGATAGCGAGCAAAGCTGCCCGGGATGACAAGACACTGCCCGAAGTTTTGGCTGTGGGAAGGTGGGGGCGCAGCCGCGATGTCGTGATGTACTGCGGATAGTGGGCGGATGGGTAAGCTCGGAGTTGGTGGAGAAGAGGGGACTCGAACCCCTGACCTCCTGCTTGCAAAGCAGGCGCTCTACCAGTTGAGCTACTTCCCCCGCGCTTGTGACCCACCCGGCGGACTGACCCGTATGTGCGCGTACCTGGACTCGAACCAGGGACCTCAGCTTTATCAGAGCTGCGCTCTAGCCAACTGAGCTATACGCGCAGAGGTGGGATCCTATCTGTCGCCCAGGGAGTGGAGTTCCCTCGACGCAGCCCGCAGCCGCCCACGGCGTACAGGCAGTGTAGATTGTAGAGGTCCATCCCCAGAAGTCAAGGCAGAGATACGCAGGCGATTCGCTCGGCTAAGATGATGGACAGGGTCGGGGAAAGTTTCGGAGCGAGAGGGCGGAAGAGTTTGTACCATTCGGGAAGGAACCCAACGGTCCTGGTTTCGCCGAAGGGAGGGGTTGGTCATGAGCGGTTCCCCCACGCCGGGGCAACGGTTGCGTCGGGCTTGGGAGGCTAACGTTTTGGCGATTCCGGGGGTCTTTTGCCCCCTGGTGGCAAAGATGGCCGAACGGCTGGGATTTCCGGCGGTGTATCTGTCGGGGGGCGGACTGTCGGCCAGTCTGGGTTTACCGGATATTGGCTTGATCACCTTGACCGAAGTGGTGCACCAGGCGCAGGCGATCTGCCAGGCGACGGCGTTACCTCTGATTTGCGACGCGGATACGGGCTTTGGCAGCAGCGTGAACGTGGAGCGAACGGTGCGCCAGTTGGAAGCGGCGGGAGTGGCGGGGCTGCATTTGGAAGACCAGGAATTGCCCAAGCGCTGCGGACATTTATCGGGCAAGACGCTCATTTCCGCGGAGGAGATGGCGGCCAAGATTCAGGCGGCGGTGGCAGCGCGGCGGGACCCCAACCTGGTGATCATCGCCCGGACGGATGCCCGCGGAGTGCAGGGACTGGAGGAAGCCATCCGTCGGGCCAGACTCTACAAGCAAGCGGGAGCGGACGTGATCTTCCCGGAGGCTCTCGAAAGTGCGGAGGAATTCGCTGTCTTCGCGCGGGAAGTCGGAGGTCCGCTCTTGGCGAACATGACGGAGTTCGGCCGTAGCCCGTTGCTGGAGCGGAGCCGTTTGGCCCAATGGGGTTACCGTCTGGTCCTCTATCCGCTCACAGCGCTGCGGCTGGCCTTACGGGCGGCGGAAGCGGCCTTGCGCCATTTGCTCACCGCGGACCATCAACGGGAGTTGCTCCCCCAGATGTACACCCGCGCTGAGCTTTACGATCTGCTGGACTATAAGGGTTACGAGGAACGCGACC
This sequence comes from Thermogemmata fonticola, assembly GCF_013694095.1. Taxonomy (NCBI): domain Bacteria; kingdom Pseudomonadati; phylum Planctomycetota; class Planctomycetia; order Gemmatales; family Gemmataceae; genus Thermogemmata; species Thermogemmata fonticola. The sequence goes on from NZ_JACEFB010000005.1 coordinate 26,131, forward strand.
GGCGGTATTTTGGTTTAGGGCCAGGCCGGGAATGACTTTCTCCTCAGCCGTTGGGCCGAGTCATAAATAAGTAAGGAGAGAACAGCCAGGACAAAGCGGCGCGGGAAAGGAAGGCGAGCCGGCAGGAGATTTGCCGCCGCGCCCCTTGCCAGAGGAGCAGGCTCATGAGCAGCGACGGGAGTCACTATTCGCCGGGTTTGGAAGGCGTGATCGCCGGGGAAACGACGATCTGTTCGGTGGACGACGGCCTGCGGTATCGGGGTTACTCCGTCGCCGAGCTAGCGGAGCACTGCACCTACGAGGAAGTGGCGTATTTGTTGCTCTACGGGGAGCTGCCCACCGCGGCTCAATTGCAGGCATTTCAGACGCGTATAGCGGCGGCCCGCCGCCTGCCCTTGCCGCTGCGGGATTTCCTCGCCGCCCTGCCGAAGTGGACCCCCCCTCTCGATGCGCTGCGCACCGCGGTCTCTGCCTTGAGCCACTTTGACCAGGACGTGGCCGACAATTCCCACGATGCCAACTTGTGGAAAGCCGAACGGCTCCTGGGGCAAATCCCCGTGGCGATCGTGGACCATTATCGCCTGGCCCAAGGACTCTTGCCGGTGCCCGCGCGTCAGGACCTCGGCCAAGCCGCCAACTTTCTCTACATGCTCCGCGGGAGCGAACCGGACCCCGACGAAGTCAAAGCCCTGGACGTGTCCCTGATTCTTTACGCCGAGCACGAATTCAACGCCAGCACGTTCACGGCCCGGGTCATTGTCTCGACGTGGGCGGACATGCATGCGGGGATCACCGGGGCCATCGGAGCACTGAAGGGGCCGCTCCACGGCGGGGCCAACGAAAAAGTGATGGACCTGCTCCGGGCCGCGGGAGGACCGGACACGGCAGCCGCCTGGGTCCAGGCCGCCTTAGCTCGCAAGGAACGGATCATGGGGTTCGGCCATCGGGTGTACAAAAGCGGCGACGTGCGGGCCCAGATTCTCAAAAAGTATGCCCGGCAGATGGCGGAAAAGTCCGGCGATCTCCATTGGGAGGAAACGGCGGAAGTCATCGAGCAGGTCATGGCCCAGCAGAAGAACATGTACCCCAATCTCGACTGGCCCGCCGGCCGACTGTATCACGCCATGCGTCTGGACGTGCCGTTGTACACGCCCATCTTCGCCATGGCGCGCGTGGCCGGATGGGCCGCCCACATCATCGAACAGATGGACAACAATCGCTTGATCCGCCCCCGCGCTTGGTACAAAGGGCCACCCCCGCGACCGGTCCGGCCGTTGGCGGAGCGCGGCTGATTCCGCCACGGATGCAGAAGGTCCGCCACGGATGCAGAAGGGGCGGCGGAGTCATGCCGGTAGCGTCTGGGCGTCCGTTCTTCGGACTGGCGGAGGACCGCGGAGCGGACCGTGGGAGAGCTGGCTCAACCCCCACCTAGCGGGAAGTGGGCGAGACCGCAGGAGGCGGGGAAAGCAGGAGGGCGGCAGGCTTTTGCAAGTGCCGGCGCACCGCATTGCCGAAGACCACCCCCACGGCGCCGTCCACCACGCGGTGATCGAAGGAGAACGACAAGTAAACCAGGTGGGCCGGTCGCAAGCGCTCGTGCTCATCATAGACCGGCCGTTTGACGATCTTGCCCACGCCCAGGATGCCGACCTGCGGGTGGTTGACGATGGGAGTGGCCATCAGGCCGCCGATGTTCCCGATGGAGGTGATGGTAAACGTTCCCCCTTGCAGATCGTTCCAGTGAATACGGCCGCTGCGGGCTTGCTGGCTGAGGCGCTCGATGTCCTGGGCGATCGTCCAGATGTCTTTTTTGTCGGCGTCCTTGATCACCGGGACAATCAAGCCTGCTGCGGTGGCGACCGCGATGCCGATGTGGTAATGGTCGTGGAGGATGATTTCCGCCGCGGCTTCGTCGAACGTGCTGTTGACCAGCGGTACTTCGCGCAGGGCAGCGACCACCGCTTTGACCAGAAAGGGGAGATAGGTCAGCTTGATGCCCGCTTGGGCCGCCGCCTCTTTCAGTTGTTCGCGCAGCCGCACCAGGTCCGTTACGTCGCATTCATCCATGTAGGAGTAATGCGGGATGAGCCGTTTGGCGGTGGTCAGGTGCTCCGCGATGCGTTTGCGTAAGCCGGTGAGGGGGAGACGTGTGCCGGGAGTTCCCAGGTCGAAAATCTCCGTGTCGGCCGGCGGGGGATGGGGGGGACGATGTTCTCCGGAGGAAGGGGCCGCTTCGGAAGGGCGCCGGAGAAAGGGGGCGAGGTCTTCGAGGAGGATGCGGCCGCCCGGTCCGGAGCCGCGAATCCGCGACAGGTCCAGGCCGAGCTGGCGGGCCAAAAGGCGCACGGAGGGTGCCGCGGGAGGTGCGACGGACGTCGCACGCGCCGCGGCAGCCAAGGCGGGGCCTCGGCTCCCATTTCCTTCGGAGGAAGTTTGGAGCGGCTCAAAAGCCGGCGTGGTCGAGGACCGAGGGGACATCGGCGGCACCGAGGAGGACTCGGCGGCAGGGGAAGCGGCCGTTGCCGTCGTCCCCTCAGCGGGGACCCCCGCGGCGGACTCGGCGGGTGCGTAACGGAGAAGCCGCTCCCCCACGCGGACTTTCCGGCCCGGCACAGCGTACAGCTCCACAATCTGCCCGGCAAACGGCGCGGGAACCTCCATCGTGGCTTTGTCGGACATGACTTCGGCCAAGCCCTGACCGGGACGGACCTGGTCCCCCGGTTGCACCAACCAGCGCAGCAGCTCCACCTCGATCAACCCTTCCCCGACAGGCGGCAACACAAAGTCAGTCATGAGGCACCTTCCGGAGGACAAGACTGAGCCTGGCGTCCTTCCCCTCCGCAGCGAGCCGTACCAGGCGGCGTTCCCATAAGCAGTCAGGCCGGCTCCGCCAGCAATTCCCGAATGGCCGCACGGACATCTTCCAGTTGGGGCACGCTGTTGCGTTCGTACACCTGGTTCATGCCGATGCCGGGCACGTGCTTGCCCATGAGGGCACGCGGACGCACCAGCAGATCGTAAAAGTGCTCCTCCACGATCCGGCGCAGCAGATGCTCGGCGAAGTTGGTGACTTCCGTGTCTTCATTGACAATCAACACCCGGCCCGTTTTCCTCACGCTCTGCGAGATCAATTCCCAGTCGTAGGGGAACAGACTGCGTAAGTCGATGACATCACAGTGAATCCCCTCCTGGCGCGTCAATTCATCCGCCGCCTGGATGCACATCGGCAGGTGCCGGCCGTAGCTGATGATGGTCGCCTCACTGCCTTGGCGCACCAATTCGGCCCGGCCGATGGGGACGATGTATTCCTGCACGGGCGGCCACTGCGGAGTCCAATGGGTGCGGTCTCCGATCGGGGCGTCGATCATGCGGGAGAGCTGTTCGGGGTCGTCCGGTTCTCCGGGGATCAAGCGTTCGCCGCGGACCCGGAGCAAGGCCTTGGGGAGCAGGTAGAGGACGGGATTGGGATCGAGGATGGCGGCCAGCATGAGTCCGTAGGCATCCAGGGGATTGGAGGGCATGACGATTTTCCATCCCGGCAGGCGTGTGGCCCAACTGTCGAAGGAGTGCGAATGGTAGATGCTGCCGCGGATGCCGGCGCCGGTGGGGGTCATGACGACAATGGGCATGTCGTATTCGCCGCCGCTCGCCCAGCGCTGGTTGCCGGCGATTTTGAGCAGGTCGAGGACGTTGAAGGCATAATCGCAAAACTGGATTTCGCAGACGGGCCGTCCGCCCGCGTAGGCGATCCCCATGGCGGTGCCGATGATGCCGCGTTCATCCAGCGGCGTGTTCCAGGCGGTTTTCAGTCCTTGCGTCACGGTGAAGACGCCGCCGAGGGGCGGGCCGACATCTTCGCCGAAAACGTCGGTCACTCCGAGATGTTCTTCGCCGTAATGTAAGGCCAATCGCACGGCCTGGGCCATCGTCGCCATGAGGATGTTTCCTTGCCGGTGCGTCTGCTGGTGCAGGAGGAACTAGCCGGCCCCCTCCGGTGCGTCCTTCTGTCCGGGCAAGCCGGTGTAGTCTTGCGGATAGACCACATCCACGGGACTGGGAGCATAGGTGAAGCGATAGACATCTTCGGGGCGGGGTTCCGGTTCCCGCATGGCGGCTGCCACGGCCGCCTCGGCTTCAGCGCGGGCGTCCGCCCACAGGGTCTCGACTGTGTTGGCATCCATCGCCCCCGCCGCCAGAAGTTTCTCCTCGAACATTTGCAGCGGATCGGGTTGTTTCCAGTCCCGCTGCGCTCCGCTGGAGGAGGAATGCCCATGCAAACGGGAAACCAGAGTTTCCAACAGGTAAGGCTTGCGTTCCCGGCGGCAGTAACGCATCGCCCGGTCGAGCGCGTTCCAGACCAGCACCGGATCGTTCCCATCCACCGTCTCGGCGCGGATGCCATAGGGAAGGGCGCGATCCGCCACCCGCTTTTCTGCGCACACCAGGGTAAAGTCCGTGGAGATTCCGAAGCGGTTATTGGTGACGATCATCAGGACCGGCAGCTCGTTGCCGGGACGGCTGCTCCAGTTGAGGCAAGTCTCGAAGTCACCCTCGGCAGTTCCCGCTTCGCCGCCGACAACGATGGTGATGCCCTCATTCTCCTGGGGATATTTCAGGCCGTGCCGTTTTTGCATCAGGGCCGTGCCGGGCGCCATCGCAAATTGCACCTCGATGACACTGGTCACCGGCACCACGTTCCATTTCTTGACGGCGTAATGGCCGACGAAGTTGCGGCCCCGGGAATGCGGATCGGTCCAGCGCATGGCCAGTTGCCGCACGTGGTCGATCATGGGCATTCCCATGGCCAGCATCACGCCCGCGTTGCGGTAGTGCAAATGCAGGTAATCGTAGGCGGGGCCTTCCCCTTTGTGGACCTGAAGCCCCAGACAGACATTGACGACTTCTTCCCCCGGCCCGCCGATCCAGAAATAGGCCTCGCCGGACTTGGACATCTTGATGCTGCGCTCTTCCAGGGCACGAGTGCGGACCATTTGCCGGTAAATGGTCAAGGCCAGCTCGGCGGAAATGACTTCGCGCCCCGAACGGATCACGGCTGGTGCGGCAACCCCGGTGGGCCGCCGCCGTTGCCCTTCCGGAATGTCGGGCTGCTCCTCGTCGAAATGCATCTCGGGCATCATGTGACCCTCCCCGAGGTTCCAGATTCGGCGGCCCACGCCGTCGCCAACCGTTTGCCCAATAACGTGCCTCACATAGGATGCACTCCCGCTTACCCTCTACTCCATAGGACGCATTCCCTGCATCCCTTCGTTCGCCATCTTGGACCAGGGGCGAGGGATTGGTCAGTATCCTTCCTCTCCGCCTGGCCGTCAAGACCCCTCCGAGCTTTTTCCTCTGCGCTCTTTTGTCCCCATTATACCACACCGCTGCACCTCTTGATCCAGAGCTGAACCCTTGTATCCGTACCGAGGAGCACGGAACGACGCTCCAGGACGGCACAGCCGGCAGAAACGGCGCGTGCTGCCGGTGTCGGCGGCTCTCCGGGGGAAACCTTCCTCCGGCGTGGGCCAACCTTGACCCCCTCCCTCCTCTTTTCCCGCGTTCGGCGGAACCTGAGTCACGCCGCGAAGCGCTCTTTCGGGCAGGGCCGGGCTGAGAGCCAGACAGAAACCAGACCCGCGCCGGCGTCATCTTTCGGAGCCATCTTTGCGGGCGGAGGCAGAAAGGCGGCGGTGAAACGCCTCGCCCTCCGCGGAGGGCGGCATCGTCCGAAGCGCAGCGGAAGGGGCGCAGGGGTTTTCAGAAGAAGCGGCGCAGGGGTTTTCAGAAACGGGGCGGCTCGGCACGCACCAGATGATTGGCGTAATCCAGGGAGTCGAGCGTGCCCGCGTCGGTCCAATAGCCTTCGAGGAAGAAGTGTCCCAGGCGTCCCTGGCGGAGATAGTGGTTATTGACATCCGTGATTTCCAATTCGCCCCGTGCGCTGGGTTTGAGCGTTTTGATGATGCCGAAGACATCCGGGGGGTAGATGTAGATGCCGACGACGGCGTAGGGGCTGGCCGGCTGGGGAGGTTTTTCCTCAATGGCCACAATGCGGTCGTTGCGCACCGTGGCGACGCCGTAGCGCTGGGGGTCCGGCACTTCCTTGAGGCCGATCCATGCCCAATCCGGCCGAGAGTTGGCCAGTTCCAGAATCGGCACGAGGGGATCGCGGAAGATGTTGTCGCCCAAGAGCACGCAGGCCCGGCTGCCGATGCAGAAGTGCTCGGCCAGTCCCAGAGCCTGGGCGATTCCGCCCGCTTCATCCTGGACCCGATAGGTGAGGCGGCAGCCGTGATGGCGGCCCGAACCGAGCAGTTCGACAAAGTCCCCCATGTGCTCCGTGCCGGAGACCAGGAGGATTTCCTCGATACCGGCCCCGGTCAGCTTTTTGAGCGGATAATACACCATCGGCCAGGGTCCCACGGGCAGAAGGTGTTTGTTGGTGACTTTGGTGAGTTCACCCATGCGCGTGCCTTTACCGCCCGCCAGAATGACACCACGGAGGGACATGGCAGCCTCGGCAGAAGTTTTTAGTGGGACAGCAGCGAGCCGGCTGAGTTCGCGGCAGGACCCTGCGTACCGGCTGAGTTCGCGGCAGGACCCTGCGTACCGTATTGCCGTTGATAGTAATTCATGTAGTCCTGATTGCGCACGGCGGCGACCCACTCGGCATGGTCGCTATACCAGCGGATGGTCTGGGCCAGCCCGTCGTCGAAGGGGATTTGCGGGGACCAGCCCAAGGTGCGCTCCGCCTTCGTGCAGTCCAGAGCATAGCGCCGATCATGGCCGGGGCGGTCGGGGACGAAACGGATCAGGGACTCCGGCTTCCCCAGCGCCTGGAGGATGCGGCGGGTCAGTTCCAGATTGGTCAGTTCGCAGCGGCCGCCGAAGTTGTACACCTCCCCGACTTGTCCGTGTTTCCAGGCCCGATGCAACCCGCGGCAGTGATCGCGGACATGAATCCAATCCCGAACCTGCAAGCCATCGCCATAAACCGGCACCGGCTCGTCACGCAGCAGATTGGTGATGAACAGGGGAATGATCTTTTCCGGGAACTGGTACGGGCCGTAGTTGTTCGAGCAGCGGGTGATGATGGCGGGCACGCCGAAGGTATGGTGATAGGCGCGGACCAGCAGATCGGCGGCGGCTTTACTCGCGGCATAGGGGCTATTCGGCTGCAAGGGGGACTCTTCCGTGAATGCCCCGGTCGGACCGAGCGAGCCGTACACCTCATCCGTGGAAACGTGCACGAAACGGCGGATGGCAAAGGCGCGGGCGGCATCGAGCAGGACCTGGGTGCCCAGCACATTCGTCCGCACGAACGGGGACGCATCCAGGATGCTGCGATCAACATGGCTTTCCGCCGCCAGGTGGAAGATATCCGTCACTCCCCGGCGCATCGCTTCCCACACTTGCTCCCGTTGCGTGATGTCCCCGCGGAGGAACTGATAGCGCGGGTGGCGCTCGACATCCGCCAGGTTCGCCAGGTTCCCGGCATAGGTCAGGGCGTCGAAGTTGAGGATGTGGATGTCCGGCTCGACTTCCAGCAGGTAGTGGATCAGATTGGAACCGATGAAACCGCAGCCGCCGGTGACGAGGACCAGAGTCATGCGTCCCTCTCCATCCGTGTGAGTGTGTGATCCTTTAGTGTAGGACTGAGAGCGTCAAGCAGAGACAGGCAGACTAGCACAGGAAGAGGAGTTTGCCAACAGCGGCTGGCGCTCCCCTGGAGCAGCTTGTGGCAATGCCGGTCCCCCCCTGACCCGACCGGATCGCTTCACCGCAGCGGGGGGAAACTTCACGCCAGTTGCGGCAGCAGCTCATCGAGGAGGCGCAGGGCGGTAGCGATCTGCTCGGCAGTGATGCACAGCGGCGGGCAGAAGCGCAGGGCGGCCTCTCCGCAGCCGAGCAGCAGCAGTCCGCGGCGGAAAGCGAGACCTAAGAGGCGATCGCGCAGTTCCGGCGAGGGCAGGTCCGCCGCCACCATCAGGCCCAGCCCCCGGACTTCGCGGAGAATCGGATGGCGCAAGGCGAGGTCGTGCAAGCCGGCGCGGAGCTGTTCCCCCCGTGCGGCGGCATTGGCCAGGTATTCCCGCTCCAGCAAATCCAGCGTGGCCAGGGCGGCGGCGCACGCGACGGGATTGCCTCCGAAGGTGCTGGCATGACTGCCCGGCGGCCAATCCATGATCTCGGCCCGTGCCACCACCGCCCCCAAGGGCAGGCCGCTGGCAATCCCCTTGGCCAGGCAGAGAATGTCGGGGGCCACCCCATAATGCTCGATGGCGAACAGCCGGCCTGTGCGCCCCATGCCGCTTTGCACTTCATCCGCCACCAGGAGAATGCCATGTCGGTCGCACCACTGGCGCAGCGCCGGCAGGCATCCCGGCGGCCAGGGGTAATATCCTCCTTCCCCCTGGATGGGTTCGATGAAGATGGCGGCCACTTCATCCGGCGGGGCCAGGCGGCGCAGGAGGGTCCTCTCCAGCTCCTCGGCCCAGCGGCAGCCCCGGCTGCATCCCCCTTCCTCCGGGCAGGTCCGGGGAAAGGGGACGTGGTGAATTTCCGGCACCAGGGGAGCAAAACCGCGGCGATGGACCGCCTTGGACGCAGACAGAGACATGGCTCCGTAGGTCCGGCCGTGGAAGGCGCCGAGCAAGGCGATCACGCGGGGACGGCGGGTGTGCCACCGGGCCAGTTTCAGCGCCGCTTCGATCGCTTCCGCCCCGCTGTTGCAAAAGAAGACTTTTTTCGGACCGCTTCCGGGCGCCCCGCGGGCCAGACGCTCTGCGAGTTCCGCCTGCTGCGGATAGTAGAAATCGGTGCCGCTCATGTGGATGAGCCGTTCCGACTGCCGCTGGATCGACGCCACGATCTGAGGATGGCAATGCCCGGTCGCCGTCACGGCGATCCCCGCTGTCAGGTCCAAAAACAGGTTGCCATCGACATCCTGGACGACGCAGCCGCTCGCCCGCTCCACCACCAGAGGATAAACCCGCGTGTAAGAGGGCGACACCCTGGCCGCATCCCGCCGCAGCCACTCCTGGGCTTTGGGACCAGGCGGCTCCACCTGAATATCCGGCACCGTTCGGCCATCGAACAACCACATGATGCTGCACTCCTCGCTTGGGTGTTGCTTGGCCTGCTACCGCCCTTCGGGGGCTTGCGCTCCCTGTGGCTCTCGCCAGTGCCAGTGCAGGCGGCTTGACAGCAGGGCGCGGACTGGGTCAGGCCTGAGCGGCAAACCCCCTGGCACAAATCGTCCCCCTGGAGCTAGCAGGACCGGCTGAGCCAGCAAGACCGGCTGAGACTTCCGCTCACTCAATGGCCGCGGATAAACCCTGAGCCATTTTGATTTCCGTGCCGTGATTGACCGTCCAGGCGGTTTTATGGGTAACGACTTCGATCAAGCCGGCGGCGGAGGGATGGCCGTTGCCGCTGCGTTTGACCCCGCCGAAGGGCAGATGGACTTCCGCCCCGATGCAGGGAAGATTCACGTACCCCATGCCGTATTCACACTCTTCCCGGAAGTAGCGGATGCGGCGGTAATCTTCCGAGATGACCGCCAGGGACAAGCCGTATTCGACGTCGTTGTGGATGCGGACGGCTTCTTCGTCATCGCGGAAAGGAATGAGGGCGACATGGGGGCCGAAGACTTCCTCCCGCAAGGCCGGGAGATCGCTGCGCCAGGGGGTACGGTAGATGAAGGGGGTCATGTAGCATCCGGGGGTTTGCGCGGGCGAGACGGGGCCGCCGTCGAGGAGGACCTCCACGCCGGGAGTGTTGCGGACCTGCGCGTTGTAGCGTTCGATTTTTTCCAGGGCGGCGCGATGGATGACGGGTCCGGCAAAGTTTTTTTCATCGAGCGGATCGCCGAAGCGCAAGCGGCGGGCAGTGCTGACGAAAGCCTCGGCGTAATGGTCCAGCAGTTTTTCGTGAACGAGGATGCGGCTGGCCGACACGCAGCGCTGCCCCGTCGTCTTGAAAGCGCTGAGAATCCCGGCATTGACCGCCAGATCAAAGCGGGCATCCAGGCAGACGATGACGGCATTTTTGCCGCCCATTTCCGCGGCGACGATCCGGTCCGGCAGCGGCGCGGACAGCTCCTGAATGCGCCGCCCGACCTCGTAGCTGCCTGTGAAGAGGACTACCTGCACGCGCGGGTCTTTGACCAGCAATTCGCCCACCGTGCCATCGCCGTGGACCAGATTGATCGTACCAGGAGGGAAGCCCGCCTCGTGGAACAACTCCACCAGTTTCTGACCGACGGCGGGCGTGTCCTCGCTCGGCTTGAACACCGCCGTGTTCCCTTCGAGCAGGCTGGGACCCAGCATCCACAGCGGCACGGCGAAGGGGAAGTTCCAGGGCGTGATCACCGCGACCACCCCCCAGGGTTTGCGGCGGACGAAGGAATCCTTCTCTGCGATTTCACTGGCGACGACATCCCCGTAGATGCCTTGTCGGCCGACCCCGAAGACGTACTGGACCATGTGCAAGCCTTCGATCACTTCCGCCCGGCATTCCGTGATGTTTTTGCCGCATTCGCGGGCCATCAGTTCGGCGATGGCCTCCTGGTCCCGCTTGATGAGCTGAGCGAGGCGGTCGAAGCACTCGGCGCGGAGGATGCGGCTAGTCCGGCGCCAGGCGGGATAGGCTTGACGGGCCGCGGCGACTGCGGCGGACACCTCCTCCGGCGTGGCTTGCGGAAAGCGCCCCACGACCTGGGCCGTATCTGCCGGTGAGAGACTCTCGAAATCGTCCCGCGGCGGCGACCACTCCCCGGCAATCGACAGCCTGCCATGAATCGGTGGTAGCAGCATCGCCATGGCTATTTCCTCCCCGACCGGCACCTTTTCACCCGGACAACGCCTGACCCAGCGCCGGTTGTTCCATTCTACCCCACGGCTGCTTTTCCTGAATGGGGCCGCTTGCTCTCGCCGATGCTCGCGAAGTCCGGCCGCCGATGCGGCCTTGCCCCTTGATGAGACAATATCGCGGGAAAAAGAGGGCCGCCGACCTCGTCCTCAAAACAACTTCAGAGAAAGAAGAGGGCCGCAGGCGTCGGGAGGCATACGTATAATGACGGCAAGTGATCCTCCGCCCGCCCAATCGGCGAACCGAGGGGGAAAGCAACAGCGAGCGCAAGCGGCATGGTCGAAGGAAGGCAGCCGGTGGAATTGCGGATTGGGGAGCAGCTCTGGCGTGTGGAGATCGCCGCGGAGCGGTGCGTGCCGTTGCGCCGGGCCATTCCCTCACCGCCGGCCGGTTCCCCTGCGGAACTCATCCGCGCCGCTCTGGAGCAGCCGCGCCGCTTCGTGCCTCTGCGCCAGGCCGTAACTCCGGGGGACCGGATTGCCATCGTGCTGGACCCGGACCTGCCCGCCATTGGGGAATTGCTGGAAGAGGTGATCCGCCATTTACACTCGGCGGGGATCGCCTCGGAAGCGATCACCATCCTGACGCCGCCGCAGGCATCCACTCATTGGCAGACTGACCTGCCGGAATGCTGCCGCTTGGTCCAGCGGGAGCAGCATGATCCGGGGGATCGCTCCCGCCTGGCGTACTTGGCGAGCACCGCGGGAGGTCGGCGGCTCTATCTCAACCGCACGCTGATCGATGCCGACTTCGTGATCGTTTTGAGCGGGCGGCGCTACGATCCCCGGACCGGCTACGCGGGGGCCGAGACGGCGATCTTCCCCGATTTAGCCGATGCCGAGACCCGCTCCGCGTTTGCCGGCCGTTTCCGTTCCAGTGCGCCGCGGCCCGAAGCCGACTCCCTGCGGAGTGAAGCCGCGGAAGTCGTCGGTCTGCTCGGCCTGCCCCTGTTTGTGCAGGTGATCGAGGGCGAAGGCGATCAGGTGCAGGAAGTCATCGCGGGCTTGGCCGAAAGCTGCCAGGAAGGCATCGCCCGCCAGGATGCCCGGTGGCGTGCGGCCGTCGCCGAGGAGGCGGATACCGTGGTGGCCACGGTGACAGGTTCCACGGGCCGGCTGCGATTCGCCGATCTGGCCCTGGCGGCGGCCAGCGCAGCGCGGGTCGCCCGCAAAGGCGGACGGATCGCCATCCTCACTCAGGCGGCACCGGACCTCGGAGCGGGAGCCAGCCTCCTGCGGACGCTCGACGATCCCCAACAGGCCCCACGCCAACTGGAACGCCTCCGCCCCGACGATTGGGCGGCCTGCCGACTCTGGGCCCAGGCCGCCTTCCATTGCAGCCTCTTCCTGGCCAGTCAATACCCCGATGCGGTCGTCGAGGAACTCTTCGCCACGCCCTTGCATTCCCCTGTGCAACTCCAGCGCCTCCTGGACGCCGGCGGCCAAGTGCTCTTCCTTCCCGACGCTCATAAACTGATGGTAACGGTTAGCTCGCAGACTTGAGCCTCGGCACTTGAACAGGATGACCCGGCTTATGTCCGAAACTGGCGACCCCGCATACACCGCCGTCTTGTCCCACGCGGCCCTTTTCGATCTCTCGACTGTGGGCAAATTGCTCCTGACTGGTCCCGACGCCCCGCAATTCGTGCACAATCTCTGCACCAATGCCGTCGCGGACTTGCCCTTGGGAGCGGGATGCCCGGCGTACTTGTGCGATCCCCGCGCCAAGGTCCTTTTTCCGCTGTGGATTTATCACCTCCGCTTAGGCGATGGCCGCCATGCCCTGTGGCTGGAAACCGCCCCCCGCTGCGCCCCGGAATTGCTCGCTCATCTCGATCGCTACCTCATCGCCGAGCAGGTCGAGATGCAGGATGTTTCCCACCGCTTTGCCCAATTCCACCTGGCCGGCTCGCAAGCGACGGCGCTTCTCGCCGCCGCCATCGCTGCCGAGGTGCCGCCCTTGCCCCCGTGGGGACACATGGAACGGACCCTCGGCTCCGTCACTGTCCACATCCGCCGCTTCGATCGGCTCGGATTCCCCGGCTACGACATCGTCGTCTTGCAGGAGCACCAGGCGGCCGTCCGGCGCTATCTGGAGACCCTCGGCGCCGCACCCGGCACCTCTTCCGCTTTCGAGACGCTGCGGATCGAAGCGGGGTTTCCCCTCTGGGGCGTCGATTACGACCGGGAGCGCAGCGTGCTGGACCTGCCCCATTTCGAGCAGGCGGTCAGTTATGCCAAAGGCTGCTTTCCCGGCCAGGAGCCGATTGTCATGGCGCGGGACCGCACCGGTCATCCGGTCCGCACGTTCGTGGGCGTGAAGGTGCTGCAAGGCGGGCCGCCGATGCCCGGCACGCGCCTGCTTCAGCAGCAGCGGGAAGTGGGCATCCTCACGTCCAGCACCTTTTCCCCCCGCTTGCAAGCCCCCCTGGCCCTGGGCTATGTCCGCTGGGGCGTGCATACACCCGGCCAAGCGGTGGAGATCGAACCGGCGGCGGGGGCGCGCCTGGCCCTCATTCTCGGACCACCGCCGTTTGACTTCCCAAACCCTGGCTCTGCCAAGCAGTAAGCGCCAAAAGCCGCCCCCTGGGCAACATGTCAAATCGCCCCCGGAATCCTATGCCGTCCCGGCTCATCAGGACTCCGGTGTCGGTTTCGGCTTCTCCGCCGCATCCCGAGGTCTGGCTGATGTGTCCACCGTACTATCCGCCGCATCCGCCGCGATCCCTGAGGCACCTCCTGGGTTACTGATCGCATCCCCCGCACGTCCCGATACCTGAGCGGGATGTGTCAGCGTGGGATCGGGACCGTCTCCGGCATCCGGCGGCTCGGTCTGGGATGGCGGGAGCGAGAAGTCGAATTCCGGTCGCAGTTCGGGACGCACCAGCGACGGGTCCGGCTGCAACGGAGTGCGCACGGGCATCGCCTGCATCCGCCTTTGGGACCAACTCAGATACCACCGCGTGAGGTTCAACAAGCCAAACACCAGGGCAAACGCCGCTCCCAGGTTCATCCGCAGCGGATCATATCGGGCCGCCCATTCCGGGGCGATCCAGGACCGCAGGGCCAGAAAAGCGCTCGCTAGGAGGAAAAATATCCCGACGAGTAAGCGCAAGGTAGAAATCGACACCGCCGCCTTCCTCCCTCCCCGCCCGCGATCCGTCGTGGGCGCGGATTCCGGCTGCCTCCTGTCATCTCACCATAGCTTCATCTCATCATAGCTTCCTCGATCATCATAGCTTGTTCGATTCTCATAGCTTGTTCGGTCATCATGGCTTGCCCGGCGGTTGCACAGAGTCGATAATCGACAGGGCACTCCCTTCCGAAACAGGTCCGCTTTCCCCAGATGCAGAGGAGCCTATTCGATGAAGAAGTATCGCGTTGCCGTCATTGGCCGGACGGGCAAAGGCAACTACGGCCACGCGCTGGACACGGCGTGGTTGAAGTGTGAGCGCGCGGAGATCGTGGCCGTGGCGGATGAGGATGACCAGGGGCGGGCCGCCGCGGCTCAACGCCTCCGGGTGCGCAACGCCTATGCGGACTACCGCCAGATGCTGGAGAAAGAGCGGCCGGACATCGTCAGCGTCGCGCCGCGCTGGCCGGATTGCCACCGGGACATGGTCATCGCTTGCGCTCGCTTCGGCGCCCATGTGTTCCTGGAAAAGCCGGTGGCTCAAGACTTGCAACAAGCGGATGAGATGGTCGCCGCCTGCGACCAGCATCACGTCCATGTGGCGGTCGCCCACCAGACCGCTTACAGCCCCAAACTCCAGGTCATCCAGGACCTCATCCGTTCGGGGCAACTGGGAGACATTCTGTACTTACGCAGTCATGGCCGGGAAGATCATCGCGGCGGAGGAGAGGACCTGATGGTTCTGGGCACTCACGCCTGCGACCTGATGCGCCACCTGGCCGGAGAGGCCCGTTGGGCCTTTGCCTACATTCAGCAGAAGGGGCGGAAAGCCCTCCCCGCCGATGTCCGCCAGGGCACCGAACCGGTGGGACCAATCGTCGGAGACCAGATCACCGCCACCTTCGGCTTTTCGGCCCCCACCGTCGGCCAGTTTTACACCCACGTCGCCCAGCATGGCGTCGGCTCCCGCTACTGGATGGAAATCCGCGGCAGCAAAGGCACCATCCACATGGGTTACGGCATCATGCCCTTCGCCTACTTCTGCGACGACCCCAGCGGCATCTTCGGCCACCCCAAGGCCAAGTGGACGCCCATCAGCACCAACGGCATCGGACGGCCCGAAACCTTCCCCACCAAAGACCTGGAAAACGGCAACATCCTGATCATCCAGGACTTGATCGCCGCCATTGAACAGGACCGGCCCCCCAAAGACAGCCTGCGCGACGGCCGTGCTGCCCTGGAAATGATCATGGCCGTCTACGAATCCCACCGCCGCCAACAACTCGTGGAACTCCCCCTGAAAAACCGCAAGCACCCTCTCCAGGACTGGAAGTAATGCCGCGGCAGCGCCAAGGAATCACCCCTAGCCCTGCCGAGGAGTAAACTCCGTTTCTTCCCCAAATGTGAATGGGAAGCTCCCGCGAGAACTGGAGGAAAAAAACCGCCCCCTGCTCTGCCCCTCGGAACCTAGCCTCGGAACCAGGCCGATCCCGGCTTTGCCCGGTCAGGACTCCATCATAGCCACTCACGGCCCAGAATCAGGAGCCAGGCTCAAGCCCTGGGGTCGTGCCGCCCCTCCTTCCGACTGCATCATCTGCCCCTGATCCAGCGATAATGGCAATGATAGGTCAATAATCCTGGACCCATCGCAAGGGTTTCTTCCAGCAGTCAGCGTCCGCGGATGTCGTGATACTCCAACGGGTACTCGTAATCCTTGCGCAAGGGGTGTCCCACCCAGTCCTCCGCGAGCAGAATGCGGCACAAGTTCGGATGCCCCAGGAAGCGGACGCCCAGGAGGTCGTACACTTCACGTTCCTGCCAGTCAGCAGTGGCCCAGACGCGGCATAAGCTAGGCACTTCAGGAAGCCGGCCGGGAACGTTGTCCTTCCAACGCGGCAGCTTCACCTTGAGCGTGAAACGCCGGCCGGGGAAGGAAAAACTGGAAAGATGGTAGACCACCTCGATGTGCGGCTCAAAACCCGCCTTGGCCGCCTTCTTGGCATCTGGCTCCAGATAATCTACCCCAGTGATGTCGTTGAGCATCTCGAACCGCAGCTCCGGATCATCCCGCAAATAGCGGGCCACCGCCTCCAGGTGCTGGCTCTCCACCACAACATACGGGTCGAGCGCATCCAGCTTCTTCTCAATGATGGCCTGTCCAAAAACCGACTCCAGCCGGGAAATGATGTCCGTCGCCGTCATGGTGGGACCTCCGAATTGTTCCCCGGACAATCTCTGGCCAGCTTACAGACGAATCTGGTTCCTGGCAGCCTGGCGTCGAAACCCTCGCCTGCCGCTTGCCTTTCGCATTGTTCCGATGTTTTTCCGATGTAGCGGCGATTCCCGAAATCATGCGGGGGCCGCCCCGGCGTTCGGCCCCAGGGAGGAACCATTACTGCCCGTCGCTCACCGCCTTGCCATTTCCCAACGTATCTTCGGTTGTGGGATGCATCTTGGAGGCCTTCTACATCTCTCCAGCTTTCTACATCCCTACCTTATACATTCCTATCTTTTCCGGGAGGGAACTTTTCTCTGCCGTCGGGCCAGGTTGCTCTTGTGGAAGCCGTAGCGCGGCCGATATGGTCAAGGGAGGAAGACGGCACGAGAGCGCCGGGATTGAGGAGCAATAGCGCTGCGGCTTTTTGCGTGGAGCTGGGAGAAGAAGTCGGCAGGGCCATGCGAATTTCGCCGCTCCGCTGCTTGCTTCGCAGGGAACTCCGCCATGATACCGCATGGGATCCGAATAACAGGTTGCGGGCTGTGTCTGTGGCTGGCCTGCTGGCTCGCGGAGGCCGGCGGGCAAACTTTACCAGGCGGTCCATCACCCCGCCCCGCACCGGGCCAATCTCCCCCCGCCTCTGGCGTGCCGACTGCTCCCCCCGCGGTGGAAGGGAAACTGATCATTTCTCCCGGCGGTCGCGGAGCCAAGGCCGATCCTTCCCTGCCTCCGTCTCTCAATCCCGGCGACTTCATCATCATTCGTCCGCACAAGGGAAATGCCACGCTGAAGACAGCCGGGGCCGACCCAGGGGCAGGAGCACGGCCATCGGGAACCGCCGGGCTTTCCGGCGCGTCCGCTCCGCCGAAGGACAGTGCAGTTCAAACTCCCCCTACCGCCGCTCAAGCCGACAGCGGGCCCGTGGATTACTGGTTTGTGGTGGCCATCGAGGGCCAACGGGCGGGGTATGTTCATTGGTCCGTCCAACGGCAGCAACACAAGGGGAAGGAATTTCTGATCGGCACTCGCTATCTGCGGCTGACGGTCGCGCGCTTCGGCCAGACGGTGACCCAGTGGAGTGAGGAATCCAGCGTGGAAACCCCGGAAGGCCAGGTGCTGGTGACCTCGATGCGGCAAGGACTGGGGAAGGACCAGGCCCTGACACTCAGCGGAACAGTCGAAGGCAAGACATTGAAAGTGCGCGGCACGGGAATGGCTGCCGGTGCCACGGATACCCCCTGGCCGGAAGGCGTCGTCGGAATCGCGGGGGAAGTGCAACAATTCCGCCGCCTCTCCTTGCAGCCCGGCCAATCCCACCGTTACCTGAGTTATCTGCCGGCGGTCAACCGCGTCGTTACCATCACCGTGACTCTCGAAGGGGAAGAAAGCCGCGCCCTTTGGCCCAATACCCCGCCGCGCCGCCTGCTCCGCTATGTCAGCAAGCCGGAACCGCTGGGCAAGGTGCGATTGCCGCTGTCCATCACCTGGGTCGATGCGCAGACGCGAGAACCCCTGCTGGTGGAAACCGACTTCCCCGCTTTTGGCGGGCGCCTGACCTTTCTCCGCACCACCCGCGAAGCGGCGACGGCCCCCGTCACCCAGCCGGTGGAAATTTTCGCCTTCCAGTCCATTCCCCTGAACCGGGCGGTTCCCCACCCGCACGGGCAAGCGGAAATCGTCTATCGGGTCAAGGTGCCGCGCGAGGAAGAACCCGAAACACTGTTTGTGAGCGACAGCCGCCAGCAGGTCCAGAATTACGATCCGGTCACGAAGAGTTTTGAGTTACGCGTTCAAGCGCGGCGCGGCCCGCAGGAGAACCTCCAGGAACCGCCGCCGGGGAAGGAATACCTGGAAAGCAACTTCTTCCTCAATTGGGATAACGCCGACGTCAAGCGCCGAGCCGCTCAGGCCACCGCCGGCCTTCCTGCCCAAGCCGAGGCTTGGACCAAAGCCTGTGCCATCGAGCGTTGGGTCCACCAGAACATGAAGGCGTTCGAGTTGTCCCAGGCCCTGGCGACCGCGGACCATGTCGCCAAAGACTTGACCGGCGACTGCACGGAATACGCCATGCTGGCCGCGGCCATGTGCCGCGCTGTCGGCATTCCGTCCCGCACCGCCATGGGAGTGATCTATGCCACGGATAAAAAGGGACACCCGGTCCTGGCCTACCACATGTGGTTTGAAGTGTACGTGTCCGGGCAATGGGTGCCTCTCGATGCCACGCGAGGCGAAGGCGGGATCGGCCCCGGCCACATCAAAATCACCCACGATAGCTGGCATGAGGAAAAGTCCTTTGCCCCTTTGCTCCCCGTCCTGCGCGTTCTGACCGCACGCCCGGCGGTGGAAATCCTGCGCGTCCGCCCCTGAAGGATGGCCGCTCGGACAAAGCCCCCGCCGTGAAGAGTTCTACACCGGCAAGAGTCCCGCCCCCTTCGGCACGCCCTCCCTGACGCCTGTCGCGCCACGGCTCGAACTTCCCGCCTCCACAGACTCCTTCTGCATGCTAGGATGAATGACGATTCCCTTGTGAAAAATTTGCGGAAAATGCCAACAGAGATAGCAAACGGCTTCTACGAGGTTTATAGTGGTAGGAGTGAACCGATTGTTTGCCAGGACCGCGCAAGGGAGGTTTCCCCCAGCCGTTATCTTTCCAGCAAGAGAGCGGTCCGTGCCGGATAACCAGGGCGTTTCGGTATCCCAACCCTTCCGGCCCGGGCGCGGACACGCCGCCACACGAGAGGCAGGCACAAGCTTGTAAGACGTGCAGAGGGGTTCACGTGATCGAGGGCATACACCCACACAGATGATTTACATGTCAAGGATTCAGGACTGAGCCAGGAGGGATGGATTTGGTCAGGATGGTGGCGGGAAGCTGGACATAGGAGATGGGCCAACCGCGCGAGGACTGTGAGAACACACCATGAGCCGACCAACCGACCGAGGTGTTGATCCTCAAGCAGGGTCAGGAACGATTCGCCGCGACGTGCAGCCGAATTGTTTTTGGGCCAGTGGGGAATTACGGCGGGTTCCGGTATGAGCGCACGCAAGCCGGAGTCCCCGGCCTGGGATGGCAGCGATTCCCCCCCGTTTGTCCCGGAGTCTCCAACGGCGGATGCGATGGAGACCCTGCCTCGGTCTGCCCCATCCTTGGCCCCTATCCGGATGGCGGACGTGGCATCCCCTGACAACGCGGAGGCCTTTCAGGCTGGCGCAGACGGCGGCCACGGCTCCGAGACCGCCTCGCACCCGCTGGGTGACGATTGGCCGGCTTTCACCCCTGACCCCTTACCGCAGGAGTGGGTGCTCCCGCCCGATGTCTATTACGCTTTCAGCCATGCTCGGCCCTGTCCCGATGTCTTCGCCATTCATGCCCCTGATGCCGCGCAGCGCCTGGAATTGCTCAGCCGCCTGGCCGTCTGGTGTTCTCAGGAACGCTGGTGGCTCATCGTGCCCGACCTCCGCCGCGCTCTAGAACTGGGCCGGGCATGGCCCAAGTCCGCCCCGCGGCCCCTCCTCTGGACCCACGCCTGGCAGACCCCAGCCGCGGAAAACCCACCCGACATCCTAACCTTGGGCGAATTACAAAACCAAATCACCGCCCAAGTACGCGCCCCGTTGCAAGAGCGGCTCCAATCGCTCCGGCACCTGCAAGCGATCACTTTGCAATTGGTTCAATGCGACACCCTTCAGGCCGAACTCGCCGCGACCCTGGACACGCTGGAACATACCCTGCAAGCGGAAGCCGAGGATGAGCATTCCGCCCTGTACCAGACGATCCACGACCAATTGACCTCCCTCCAACAACGGCTCCAGGAGTGCGAGGCGCGGCGGTGCCAGCTTCAGGAGAAGCTCCGCCTGGAGCAATCCCTGGCAACTTCGGATCCCGCTGATCCCAACACACCCCGACCGGAGACAAGCTGGTTCGCGCGGCTGAAAAAGTGGCTGCTAGGCCGCTCCTCTTCCCCCTCCTCCTCTTCCTCCGCCGGCCAGGCCTCCCCTTCTCCCTCTCACCCGCCTCTTGCGACTGCCTCCACCGGCTTCTCATCCTTGCAAGATGAATTGCAGGCCACCGAGAAGGAGCTTGCGGAATTGCGCGCCCTTTGGCAGGCCGAATACCAACAGCTTCTGGAACGGGAACTGTCCCGTCGCCGCCAGGTGATCCAAGACCAGCTCGCCGGTCAACGCGCCGAGCATGAACGCCTGCATCTCCAGCGCGAGCGCCTGATTCGGCATCTGTCCCTGGCGCAGGCGGAGGGACCTGACCTGGAACAGGAATTGGCCCACGTCCAGCGGCAGTTGCGGGAGGCGGACTCTCTGGCCGCGGAACACCTTCAGCACCGGCTTGAGCAAGTGCAGATCTTCCTGATCCCCGCCCGCGAGGGGCCAGATATGGAGCAACTCCGCCGCCTGGCGGGAGGTGTGGATCGGTTCATCTACGAAAGCTGCGAGCAAATTCCAGACAGCGTGATGAGGCCGGCGATGAGCCTGCCGGGCCGCCATTTGTTGATCGGGAACATCCTCCCCCCTCCCTCTCGCTGTTGGGAAGGGAACGGAGCGGTTCCAGGCCTCTGTCGGCTCCCGGAGGCAACCCCCTGGCCCGCCCTGCTGGGTTCCCGGTTGGATCAGCGCCTGTGGGTGGTGGAGGGAGAGTTCCTCATTGCTCGCCTCCGCCTCGTTCCCCCAGAGCAACGTTTCGCTCTGCGTCAGGAGCCGCTCGTCGATCGTCCCGAAGTTCTTCTTCGCTTCCGGGATACTTCTGACCGGGAAACCGAATTGGTCGAAATTGCCTTTCCCCTGTCTTGGGGCTTTGCTGCCCGCGCCTTTGTGGCCCAACAATTGGAGCATTACCGGCCACTGCCGTGCGGGCCGGCCCAGTGGCATACCACTCCTGCGGGCGACATCCGGGTCTGCTGGCCTGTCGTGGAGCAAGCGGCCAGTGCCCACCGCAGCGAGAGCATCGATTGGGGCAACGGCGTGCAGGAATGGTGCCTCTTCGACGGGCACACCTTTTACACCGCCGCGTTGACCTTCCGAGCCGATGGGGGATGGGATCGCGCCGCCGCCGAAGCCTGGCTCCAGGAACTGCTGCCGCTTGCGACCCGGCAACGCTTGGCCGTCGTGACCTCCCGCCAGCCCCTGCCGCCGATCTCGGCTGCCGCCCAGGACTCCTCTTGCTCCCTCCACTCGGCTGTCGATCCCGCCCCAGAATCGCCCCGAAAAACCGGCGGCTAAAACCCCCGTATCTCCCAAATCCCAAAGGAAACCCGCAACCCTGCCTCCTGAACCACGACGGATGACGCCGGTGGCAGACTGACTGGGACGGGAACAGCGCAGCGAGACCAACTGACGCAACCGACGGGGACTCAACAGTGGGAGAAACGGCACTGTCGGGAAGAGGAATACCCCCGCGGCCTGCTTGTCTGAGGTGTTCGCCGTGTGTAGCGTGATGGAGACTCGGTTCGGAACCACGATCAGCTTGTGCGGAGGGAGGCCATGTCCGAGGTGATGAACTTTTGCATTGTCGGATGCGGAATGATTGCTCGCTTCCATACTCGTGCATTGCAGGAGATTCCGCAGACCCGCATCAGCGCCCTGGTGAGCCGGCAGCACAGCAATGCGGAGCGGTTGATCGCCGAGACGGGGATTCCCCCCTGCCCGATTTACAGCCATTTAGAAGAGGCGATCGCCCGGGAGCCGATCGATGCCGTCATCGTCACCACGGCCAGCGGCGCGCATTTGGAACCGGCGGTGTGTGCCGCTAAGGCCCGCAAGCACGTCGTGGTGGAAAAACCGCTGGAAATTACCCCGGAACGTTGCCAGCAGATCATCGACGCCTGCGATCAAGCGGGGGTGCAACTCTGCACCATCTTCCCTTCCCGTTTCGGGGATGCCAATCGAGCGCTCAAGCAAGCGGTGGAGAGGCAGAAATTTGGCCGCCTGACTCTGGCGGAGACCACCTGCAAGTGGTGGCGTTCGCAGCAGTACTATGACGAGGGGGGCTGGAAAGGCACCCGCCGCTGGGATGGCGGAGGCGCCTTGATGAACCAAGCCATTCACAATGTCGACCTGCTGCTGTGGCTGATGGGACCGGTGGAAAGCGTCTGCGGCTTCACGGCGACCTTGGCCCATGAGCGGATCGAAGTGGAAGACACGGCGGTGGCCATCCTCCGCTTCCGCAACGGCGCTTTGGGGGTCATCCAGGCCACGACCAGCGTCCATCCGGGCTATCCGAAGACGATCGCCATCCACGGCGACCGAGGCTCCGCCGTCATCGAACAGGATGATGTGTTGCGCTGGGATTTCACCCCGGAGACGGAGGAAGACCGGCAGATCAAGGCCCGCTTTGCGGTCAAAGTCGGCGCCAGCGGCGGAGCCGCCGATCCGAAGGCCATCAGCCACGAAGGGCACCGGCGGCAGTTGGCGGACTTCATCGAAGCCGTCCGCAAGGGGCAGCGGCCTTTGGTGGACGGGCGCGAAGGGAAACGCTCCGTCGAGTTGATCTGTGCCATCTACGAAAGCCAGGCCAGCGGGCGGATCATCCACTTCCCGTCCTGAACTCAAGCGCCAGACCTGCTGGTCATCGCTCGCTCTGCGGGGTGGGACCGCTCGGCGGCCGCTTCCTGCTCCGCAGGTCCTGCTCCGCAGGTGCAGCGGTTCTGCCCCTGCCCTCCCGATCATTTCTCCGCCTCCGCCCATTGACTTTGGCGCACCCCTCCTCCGCAGGGAGAATCTGGCCGAGCCGGTCCCCTGCGCAGGAGCACGCTGGCCCAGCCCGTGCCTTCCTCCGCCGAAACGATAGCGCCGGGGAACTGTTCCGGTTCTGCGCGGTCCGCCAGGCGCGATTCCAGGGGGCGCAGCCGCGCCCTCTTGCTTTTTCTCCGAGGGGAAGCCACAATACCCTCAGAGACCACCACGACCGAACGATGCTCCGGCCTGTGCGCCGCCGCGTCGGGATGTCGGGAGGCTTCCGCGGCTCGGAGGAATCGGCTTCCCCCCAGCCCTGGAGGCTTCCAGACGCCGAGGCGTGGCGGGTCAACAGGCCGGTTGTTGTTTCCATACCGCGAACGAGTTGGAGTATCGTTCTCCGAAAGGCCGCCGAGTCGAGAAAAAGGGTCATTCCCCATGGCAACGACCAACAAACGCCGGGACACAGGGCGGGAAATTTTGGAACTCGTGGAGAAACTTCACGACGAGCGCAAGGTGCCCCGCGAGACCATTCTCAACGCCATCAGCCACGCCATTCAAGTGGCCGCCGAACGCCACTTCGGCGTGGAAGAGGGCGTCCTGGTTCAAATCGATCCCGCCACGGGCCAATTGATCGCGCGCTTAGGCGACCAGGAGATCGACCCCGAAACCCTGGGCCGGATCGCTGCCCAATCGGCCAAGCAGATGATCATCCAGAAAATCCGGGAGGCGGAATCCGACACCATCTACCAGGAATTCTCCATGAAAAAGGGGGAACTGGTGGTCGGCCAAATCGCCCGGATCGACGACGGGACCGCGATTGTCAACCTGGGCAAGCAGGAAGCGATCCTCCCCCGCAGCGAGCAGATCCCCGGCGAGACCCACCACGTGGGGGAACGGATCAAAGCGGTCATCCTGGAAGTCCGCAAGCAAGGCCAGCGGGTCAAAATCGTCCTGTCGCGCACCCATCCGGACTTCGTCCGCGCCCTGTTCACCGAAGAAATCCCGGAGATTGAGGAACGGATCATCGACATCAAGGCAATTGCCCGCGAGGCAGGATACCGCACCAAAGTGGCCGTGGTCAGCATCGACCAGAAAGTGGACTGCGTCGGGGCGTGTGTTGGAGTTCGCGGCAGCCGGATCAAGAACATCACCGATGAACTCAACGGCGAGCGGATCGACATCGTCCGCTGGAATGAATCGCTGCAAATCCTCATCCCCAACGCACTGCAACCGGCGCAAATTTCGGAGGTGTTCACCTACCCCCGCTTGGGCCGGGCCATTGTCCTGGTCACCGATGACCAACTTTCCCTGGCCATCGGGCGCCGCGGCCAGAACGTCCGCCTGGCTTCCAAACTCGTCGGCTGGGACATCGAAATCCTGACCCATGATGAACTGGCCGAGACCCTCGAACGAGCCGAACGCTGGTTCGGCCAACTCCCCCACGCCAGCCCCGAACTGACCACCGCTTTGATCGAGGAAGGCTTCCTCTCGTACAACGACATCAGCTTGATCGATGCCCAGGAGCTAGCCGAGTTTACCGGCCTGACGCTCGAACAAGCGGAAGACGTCGTCCTGTATGCGGAAGAGTACGCCGAGGAAATGGAGCGTAGCGTCGATGAGGAACGGCGGGCCGCCACAGAAGCCGCCGAACAACAGGCCTATGCCTCGGCAGGGGCGGAGGAGACGGTGTCGGTCGAGTCCGCCGGCGGAGAAAGCCAACTCCCAGCTCCAGCGAGCGCATCGCTGGAAGTGTCGCTTGACGGACAGCAATCCGCCCCTGCGACGGTCTCTGCCGATACCGCTGACGACTCCGTGACATCTGAGGAAACACCATCCTACGCCGAAGAGACGCCTGCACTCCCCGGAGAGGAGGCCGGGCAGGAGGGGGAATACGCGGTTGGGGAAACGGCAACCCCGCCGAGTGTGGCCGAAGCCGATGAGCAGACCTTCGCGGAAGCGGCAGATTCCCTCCTCTCGGCGGCAGATTCCGCCCGGACCCAGGCTAGCGATGCGGAAATCGGAGGACCCTCTCCGGGTTCAGATGGCGACAGCGGGGGTGAAACCGGGCCGCCGGTTTCCTCTGAGTTCCACCTCCCCGAACCCGTTACTTCCCGGAAGGAGGCGGAAGCCCCACCGGCATCCTGAGCCTTCCCGGCTTCCTAAAAGAGGGCGGCGGGGTAAAAACGGAGCCGCCCCGTCCAAACCGGCCTTTTCAAGGATGCACGGTCGATTACAATACTACACACTTACCAAGCTGTCATGTGTGAGGCGACGCACCCGTGTCCACCCGGACACAGGGAACTGGTACAATAGGGAAAAGGGGTCGTCCGGTTCTCGATCCCGAAGGAGATGCGCTTGTCCAACCCGCCAACGAAAGAGAAAGACACCAAAGGCACCAAAGAAGCCAAAGAAAAGACGACGAAGATTCGGGTCTTCACTCTCGCCAAGGAGTTGGGCGTGGAGTCGAAGACTTTGCTGGATTTTTGCCACGAGTTAGGCTTTACGAGCATCACGAACCAATTGAGCGGTTTGGAACCTCAGCAGGCGGAAGCCTTGCGCGAACGGGTCAAAAAAGGTCCGAAGCGCCCGTCGAGCGCCATCCCCACACCCGCAGCGGCTCCGAAACCGGCCATCCCTCCGACAGTCCCCCCGGTAGGCGGTAAAGTCGCAACGCTGCGGCGGCCGAAACCGCCGACTCCCTCCACTCAGGCTGCGCCGCCCGCCGCTCCAGCAGCTCCCTCCGTACCGAGTCCATCCGCCGCCTCAGCTCCTCCCGCAACTTCCACGGCCGCCCCTCCAACGGCCGCTCCTGCGACGGCTCCGCCCGGAGGCGTAACTCCTTCCCCCGCGGCTCCGGGAGCACCGAAAGCACCGGCGGCTGCTCCGGCGGCGGCAGGGCAAGCCCCGGCCCCTCCGGCAGCCGTGGCAGGAAGCGTAGCCGCCCCCACGACTCCGCCGTCCGCCCCCTCCGAGATTTCCGCTCCGGCAGCTTCCACGACCGCGGCCAGCAGTGTCAGCTCCCCTCCGGGAGCTTCGGCCGCCCCCAGCCCCACACCCGCCGCCAGCTCAATCCCCTCGGCGACCGGCGGCAGTGAGACGGCAAGTCCACCTCCAGCGGTTGCCACAACACCCCCGCCCGCCGCAGGACAGATACCGGCGAACGTGGTTCCGCCCCTCTCTGTTTCCAGCGGCGGTATTCGCAACCTGAATGTGCCCCTCGGCGGGCGCCCTCCGACCCTCCACCCGCCCCGGCCGTCCGCGGCACGAACCGACTCAGGAGCACCCCCCAGCGGTCCGGAGACACGTGGGCCAGCAGGAGCGCCGCGACCCACACCCTCTGCTCCCCCGCCGGTTTCGCCCCCCGCTTCTTCCGCGCCGCCGAGCGGTCCGAAATCGGCACCACCGGGAGTCTCGCCGACTTCCTCCCCGCCGGCGACAGCCGATTCGGGAACCACCCCAGCCAGCCGGCGGGCTGAAGTGCTCAACCGGCCCCCGCAACCGCCGCCGCCGAAGATCATCGCCCCTCAGCGCACACCCGGTGCTGCGCCGCCAGCGGGCAAAGGGAGCGGACCTGGAACGTCCCGGCCTCCAGCGCCTCCCAAGCCGAGTCCCGGCCAACCGATGAAGCTGACGGAGGAGATGATCCGCCGCCTGCGCGAGGCCAGCGCGCGCGGCCAGCGCGTCAATCTGCAAGAGCTAGCCCGCCAGCAACCCGCCGCACCCCCGACTCGCCCGGAGCCAGGCCGGCTGCCCTCCCGGCCCAGCGGCCGCGGACCCGCTCTTCTGGATGAGGACGAGGAGGAACGCAGCCGCAAAAAAGCGGGCGGCCTCATCGGACGGGAAGCCCGACAGAAAGGCCGCGGAGACCGCAGCCACGACATCGACGAACACGCCATCATTGTCGGTCCCGGCGGCAAGGTGGACATCATCGAGGAACGATGGGGGTCGCGCCGCGGTCCACGGGCTGCCCGACTTCTCAAAGCCCGCCGTGAACAAGAACAGCGCAAAATCGAAGGACCCGTCGAAGTCACCCTGCCGCTCACTGTCCGCAGCTTCTCCGAAGCCATCGGAATGAAGCTCAACGAGGTGATCCAGCGCCTGCTCAAAGAAACGGGACGGCTTTACGCCGCCAATGCTGTTGTGGACTTCGATACGGCGGCTCTCATCGCCCTGGAAAAGAATATTGAACTCATCGCCAAACAGCCGGAAACCAAGGAAGACCAGCTTCTCCGCCGCTACCGGGAGATGCTGGAGAACGTCGATCCCGCCCGCCTCAAGCCCCGCCCGCCGATCGTCACCATCATGGGGCACGTGGACCACGGCAAAACCACCCTCCTGGACAAGATCCGCCAGATGTTCGGCCTGCAATCCGACGTGGCGGCGAGCGAAGCCGGCGGCATCACCCAGGTGCTGCGCGCCTGGTCCGTCAAACGCGAAGTCTTGACCGAAAAAGACGGCCAGGAGGTCATAGAGGAGCGGTACATCACCTTCCTGGATACGCCGGGCCACGAAGCCTTCACCAAGATGCGGGCGCGCGGCGCCAATGTCACCGACATCGCCGTGATTGTCGTGGCCGCCACCGATGGCGTCATGCCGCAAACCCAGGAAGCCATTAGCCACGCGCGCGCCGCCAACGTCAAAATCATCGTGGCGATCAACAAGATCGACCTGCCGAATGCCAATGTGGAACGCACACGCCGACAACTCTATCAGGAAGGGCTTGTGCCTGACAACATGGGCGGCGACGTCATCTTCGTCGAAACCAGCGCCGTCACAGGCCAGGGCATCAGCGACCTGCTCGATGCCATCATCCTCGTGGCCGAGGTCGAGGAGTGGAAAGCGGACCCGGACCGGCCCGCAGCGGGGACCTGCCTGGAAGCCTGCATGAGCGCCGATGAAGGAGTCCTCGCCACGCTCTTGATCCAACAGGGGACCCTCCACCGCGGGGACATTGTGCTCTGCGGCAGCGCCTACGGCCGGGTCCGTGCCATGTACAACGACCTGGGCCAGCCGATCCAGCAAGCCGGCCCCAGCATGCCCGTCCGCATTACCGGCCTCAACCGCGTGCCCAATGCCGATGACCCCTTCTACGTCACCGAAGACCTCTCCGAAGCCCGCGAAATCGCCGAAGCCCGCGAACAGAAAGAACGCGAAGCCTCTTTGACACGCTTCGTCGCCCCCAAAGACCTGAGCGAACTGACCGCCGCCCAAAGCAAAGCCCAGATCACCGAACTGAAAGTCATCTTGAAGGCCGACGCCCGCGGCTCCATCGAAGCCATCCGCAAGGAACTGGAAAAACTGGTGCACGAAGAAGCCCGCGTCCGCATCCTGCATGCCGCGGTGGGCGCCATCACCGAAACCGATGTGCAACTGGCCCTGACCAGCCCGCACGATACCCTGGTGCTGGGCTTCAACGTCACCGCCGACGATGCCGCCCTCAAGCTCGCCGAAGAGCGCGGCATTGCCCTGCGCGAATACGACATCATCTACAAGCTCACCGAGGATGTCAAAGCCGCTCTGGAAGGCCGCCTCAAGCCCGTGGAAGAAATCGTGCACCTGGGCCGAGCCGTGGTCCGGCAAGTGTTCAAACTGGGCAAAGTCGGCACCGTGGCCGGCTGCTACGTCACCAGTGGCGTGATCGAACGCAATGCCCGCGTCCGCGTGATCCGCAATGGCGTCGTGGTCTATCCCCCCAGCGACAAAGTCGCCACCCTCGAAAGCCTCAAACGGTTCAAAGACGATGTGCGCGAAGTCCGCGAAGGGTTCGAATGCGGCTTGAAAATCAGCGGCTACGACGACGTCAAAGTGGATGATGTCATCGAAGCCTACAAAGTGGAGGTCCGCCAACGCAGTCTCTAAACGGCACGAGCACCGCGGCAGGGCCTCTTCCCTCGGTTTGCCACGGCTATGGTTATCGGTTCGCTCAAGGCGCGGTTGCTGGTCCGGGAATCTCGCACTCTCAAGGACAAGCGGCGAGTGGTGCGCAGCATCCTCGATCGCCTGCGGGACGGCTTCAATGTCTCCGCTGCCGAGGTGGACACCCACGACGATGTCAAAGTCGCCACCCTGGCCTTCGCCACCGTGGGCTTCGACATGGCCGCAGTGCAACATGTTCTGCAACAAATTTCCGAAGCCCTCCGCCGCCATCCCGTCGCAGAGTACCTCGGCGGGGAAAGCCGCGTCGGCTCGGAGATCGTCTGACCTCCCGCGGAGGACCGCACCCATGAAAACCTTCCGCCTCGCTCGCGTCGCTGAAGTCATCCGAGAAGCCGCTGCCAAAGCCATTCTCTTTGAACTCAAAGACCCACGGGTCAAAAATGTCACCGTCACACGCGTGGAAGTCTCCGCCGACCTCCAGCACGCCAAAATCTACGTCTCCATCATGGGCAGCGAAAAGGAACAGAAACTGACCATGCACGGCCTCAAAAGCGCCACCGGCTTCATCCAAAGCCGCGTCGCCCAGCAACTCACCACCCGCTATGTTCCGCGGATCAACTTCGTCCTCGACCAAGGAGTCAAACGCAGCATTGCCGTCTCCCAGTTGCTCCAAGCCGAACGTCAACGGCGCCAAGAGGGGGAACCGCCCGCCCCCAACGATGAGGAAGCCCTGACCCCCGACGACCTCGAAGCCCGCGAGGAAATCCACGAACCGAAGGCCGAACGCGATGCCACCGATCGGCTGCCCCCGCCAGCGTCCTGATGCGCGCCGTCCCTTATCCCGGACCCGTGCCGACGCATGGGAGGCTTCCGCCGCGGCAAGAGGCTAACTGTCCAGCGCTGCTGCACCACCGGGAGCGAACCCCAGGGGGGAACGCCGAAGACAACGCCGCCGCCTAGAAAATCACGGACCGTCCGACCCCAGGAAGCACGGATGATACCCAGAGGAAGGGAGAGAGTGCATCATGCCGGTGATCACAAACAAACAGCAGATGCTCCAGCATGTCCAAAACGTTCTGCGCAAGAAGTTTGCCAGCGCCGTGGAGAAATGCCCGTCGGGCCGGCCTTTGCTGGAAGAGCTGATTTATGCCATTTGCCGGGAAAACACGACGCCCGCGGCAGCGTCCGCCGCTTACGAGCGGCTGGTCAAATCTTTCATCGACTGGAACGAGGTCCGCGTCAGCACAGTCTCGGAAGTGGCAGAAGCCCTGCATCCCTTGCCAGCGGCGGGAGTCCGAGCACGGCGGATCATCGGCCTGTTGCAGAAAGTCTTTGAGGAACGCTACAGCTTCTCCCTGGAAGACCTGGAGAAAAAGGGGCTGAAACAGGCCGCCAAGCAACTCTCCCGTTACAAGAATGACGTGACGGACTATACCGTGGCCTGGGCGATTCAACGCTTCCTCAACGGCCACGCCATCCCGCTGGACGATGCCACGCTGCGCGTTCTTCAGCGGCTGGGCATCCTCGAAGAGGAGATCGACCCCGAACAAATGGAATCGCTCCGCGGCACCGTCGAACACGTGGTGACCAAGGCGCGCGGGCCGGAGTTCACCGACCTGATCAGCCTGCTGGCCCACGAGTGGTGCGTAGAAAATCATCCGCAATGCAGCCACTGCCCCCTCCGCGGCGATTGCCCCACAGGCGTGCAAAACACCACGGGGCGAAAGCCGGATTCCCGCGCGCGCAAAAGCCGGAGTTAGGCCGCTTTCGCCTTTCCTCTGCCGCCGCTCCGGGAGATCGGCGCTCCCTGAGAACCGCCTCCTCAAGGATCGGCGTCAAACGGCCCTCTAAGGAATCGGCGTCCATTCCCGGCCTTCGGCCCGCAAAAGGGCCTCAGCCCCCGTCGGACCTTGCGAGCCGATGGGATACTCTTCGGGCGGCGGCGCTTCGGGGTCTTCCGCGGCGGCAATGATCGGGTCCAGGATTTCCCACGCCCGTTCGATCTCATCCGCCCGCATGAACAGGGCCGCATCCCCTTGCAACGCATCGAGCAGCAATCGCTCGTAGGCCTCCGGAATGGTGCGATCGGCATAGGCTTGGCGATAGTCGAAGGCCAAGTCCCGCGGTTGCAATCGCACCCCTTCCACATCCGGCACTTTGGTTTGAAAATTGAGGCGAATCCCCTCGTTCGGTTGAATCACCAGGGTAATCCGATTGCACTGGAGTTTTTCCCCCGGCGGCAGCGAAAACATCAGGTGCGAGGGGCAACGGAATTGAATGACCACTTCGCTGTAACGGCTCTTGAGGCCTTTGCCGGAGCGCAGATAAAAGGGCACCCCGCGCCAGCGCCGGTTCTCGATCTCCAACCGGAGCGCGGCGTAGGTGGGCGTTCGGCTGTCAG
This sequence comes from Thermogemmata fonticola, assembly GCF_013694095.1. Classification (NCBI taxonomy): domain Bacteria; kingdom Pseudomonadati; phylum Planctomycetota; class Planctomycetia; order Gemmatales; family Gemmataceae; genus Thermogemmata; species Thermogemmata fonticola. The sequence goes on from NZ_JACEFB010000005.1 coordinate 57,318, forward strand.
GACGGACACCGTGTTCACAGCGATACCCCCGGTACTGGCCCAAAGCGACGGCTTGGGAAAGCCTCGCCTCGCTCCAGGGAGCAATCGCTTCGAGGACCTTCATCTTCTCGTTGCGCAAGTTCTCGGCGGTAAAGCGGGTCGGATCTTCAATGGCGACCATCGTCAGGATTTGCAGCATGTGATTTTGCATCATGTCCCGGAGAACACCGGCTTTGTCGTAATAGGCGCCCCGGCGGCCTACCGTCCCCCGTTCCGCCACGGTGATCTGCACGTGATCAATGTACTGGTAATTCCACAGCGGCTCAAAGAGGGTGTTGGCAAAGCGAAAGACGAGGATGTTTTGCACCGTGTCCTTGCCGAGATAATGGTCGATGCGGTAGATCTGCTCTTCCCGCCAGTAGCGATGCAAGGCGGCATTGAGGGCCGCGGCACTGGCACGATCCTGGCCGAAGGGTTTCTCGATCACCAGTCGCCGGAAACCGCCGTTTTCGTGATGGAAGCCCGCCTCCCCCAAGCGGAGGCTCAGCGGGGCGTACAATTCGGGCGCCACCGCTAGATAATACAAGCGCTGGCCGCCGGAGTCCTCCTGTTGGCTCAACCATTGGGCCAGAGCCTGAATTCCCGCCGCTTGGGTCACGTCGGCCGCCAGATAGTGCAGGCGTTGCGCAAAACTGGTCCAACGCAGAGGGTCAAAGGCTTCGCCGCCGTTTTCATCGCGCAGGCGATCCGCCAGATATTCCCGGAAGCTGTCGTCCGTGTAGGCTGTACGTGAGACCCCCAACACGCGCAACTGTTCCGGCAAGCGCCCGCGGAGATCGAGCTGATACAGTGCCGGAATCAGTTTGCGTGCCGTGAGGTCTCCCGAGGCGCCAAAAATGACCAGGGTCAAGGGTGTTGCCATTTCGCGTTTTTCTCCCACATTGTTCCGTGACACTCCCATGTTATGAAAGCCATGAGGAGCTGACCGGCGGGGTCAGCCGGCCTTGGGAGCATTCCGAAGGTACCACTGAACCGACTGATCTGTAACCATGCGTATCGGCATCCTGGGCGGCGGACAATTGGGGCGCATGCTGGCATTGGCCGCGTATCCTTTGGGATTTCGCTGTTGCGTCCTCGATCCGGCTGCCGATCCCTGTGCCGCTCAAGTCTGTCCTCACATCCGCGGTGAATACGACGACTACCAGAAACTCTACGAACTGGCCCAATGGGCTGACGTGATCACTTACGAATTCGAGAATGTCCCGGTCGCCACGGCGGAATGGCTCTCCGAGCGTAAACCGGTTTATCCTCCGCCACGCGCCTTAGCCGTGGGACAGGAACGCCTTGCCGAGAAGGAGTTTTTCACCCGCTTGGGGATTCCCACACCCCAGTATTGTGCTGTGGAAACGGAGGCGGATTTCTACGCCGCCCTGCGTCAAGTGGGCCTTCCCGCGGTCCTGAAAACCCGCATGTACGGCTACGATGGCAAAGGGCAAGTCGTGTTGCAAAGTGCCGAAGATTGCCCGCGTGCCTGGCTCCGCCTCGGCGGCCGGCCTCTCCTCCTTGAAGAGTACATCCCCTTCGAGCGTGAGCTGTCCCTCCTCGCCGTCCGCAGCCGGGAGGGCCAAATCCAGTGCTGGCCCCTGGTGGAAAATCAACACCTCGACGGCATCTTGCACCGCTCCCTGGCCCCGGCGGGCGGGTCCGAGGAATTGTTCGAACGGGCCGCAGATTATGCCTGCCGTATCCTCGAAGAACTTGATTACGTCGGCGTGCTCGCCATCGAATGGTTCCAGGATGGACCGCGCCTGCTGGCGAATGAGATGGCCCCGCGCGTGCACAACTCCGGCCACTGGACCATCGAAGGCGCTCGAACCAGCCAATTCGAAAACCACATTCGCGCCATCACCGGCTTGCCCCTCGGTCCCTGCGGCATGTTGACAAACCACGCTGTAATGTACAATTTTATCGGATCAGTTCCGGCCTTGGACGCAATCCTCCAAACGCCGGAAGCGTCCGTCCACGTCTACGGCAAAAGCGCCCGCCCAGGCCGAAAGGTCGGACACGTCACTTTGATCACCCTTGATCCTGAAGAATTGGCCGAGAAACTGCCGCAGTGGGATCAGCTCTTTGCCCGCCGCCCTTATCGGGAAAACCCGGAGGGCGGGCCTTCAGAGAGCTAAAAGCCGTCATCACAATCTCAGCGTCGCGGAATGTCCCGGAGTGGAAGGCGGAGGCTTTTGGGACCGCAGCTCGCCCATGTTCTAACCGGCACGTTTTTCGAGGACATGCAGCCGCCCGACCGCTAATGCGAGCAGGAGGAGGGCAAACGCCAACACAGCGAGGATGCACGGGAGCACCGCCAGGAAGGAGGCCCCCTGCCAGGTGACCGCCGAGAACCCCTGCATCGCCCATGCTGTCGGCAGAGCCAGCGCCAGCTCGCGTACCCATTCCGGCAAAAGGAAGGCTGGCAGCCATAGTCCGCCGAGCATCGAAACACCGAGGATCACCACAATGCTGATGTTGCGGGCGTGCGCTTCGGCGTTTCCCCAGGCCGCGACCAGTAATCCGACCGCGGCGGCCAGAAGGCACACCGCCAGACTCAAGAGTACAAATCCTCCCAATGAACCTTCAATCGCCACTCCGAAGGCGAGCCAGCCGAACGTGAAGGTGGCGAGCACCTGCAAGCAGCCCACCCCCGCCGTGGTCAGCGCTTTGGCCGCCAGCAGCGTCCTGAGCGGAGCAGCCATCGCCCGCATCCGCCGCCAAGTCTCGCTTCTCCGTTCCCGCAAAAAGAGCAGGCCGCTCTCCATACCCCAAAACAGCAAATACTGGAGAGTCATCCCGCAGAAACTATGCGTGTAGGTGTTGAAACGACGGCCGGGATGGCGCGAGACAGGGACGGGCACCACCTGGAAAGGCATACTCCAGGATTGCCAATCGGCGGGCAGCCAACGGCTCAGGTGGTGAGCACAGAGCTGTTTCATGACGATCTCGGCCACGATGCCGCTGGCCCATTCCACCTCCGCATGCCGCGAGGCGTCATGGAGCAGCACGATCTGCGGCAGGAGGCCTCCCTTCGAGGCCTCCTGAAGAGTGCCGAGGCGTGCCGCAGTCTGGGCAAATCCTTCGGGAATGACGATCGCCACGGGAACTCGCTGGTGCCGCAGGGCCGACTCCGCTGCCGCGCGATCCACTGGCTGCGCCTGCAAGCGGGGGGAAGCCAGCAACTCGCGCACCAGGGCCTCTGTAAACGGCCCCGAGTCTTCGACAACCAGACACACCGGCAGGCGGGGTCCAGATGCCGAGCCAGATGCAGGACGCTCAAATATATAGCCAAAAGCTGATGCTAAAATTATCGGAACCAAAAAACTGAAGAGAAATGCTCGCCGATCTGACCAAAATAGCAGCCAGTCTTTAACCATCAAGGCGAACAGGATTTGCCAATTGCCGATCCTCATGCTAGCCTCGCGGCCGAGCTGGCCACTGTGCGGTAACTTTCAAAGGCCACCCCTTCCCGGAGCAGTTCGGCCAGAGCGTAGCCCAACGATTCTGCCGTTTCGGCACGCAAGCGGAGCCGGCGGCCGATCAATTCCAACTCGACGCCATGGGGCAGGCGTTGGCGGACCAGACGCAGGAGGAAGCGGGGCGGAGGGTGCCGAAGTTGTCCGTACAGCAGTAGCGGTGGGGAAATCGAAGGCTGGCGGGACGGATCCCTGGCCGATTCCCCCAGGCGCCCCTTGTGAAGCTGAGCCACACGATCCGCGACGGCGGCCACTTCGTCCCCCTGATGGGTCGCCAGGACCACGGCGCATCCCTCATCTCGCAAGCGGCTGATGTCGGCTAGCAGGCGTTCCCGGCTTTCCGCATCCAGACCCGACGTTGGCTCATCCAGTAAGAGGACGGAAGGGTTGTGTACCAAAGCCGCTGCGATGTTGACCCGCTGCTTCCAGCCGCCGGAGAGCGTCCCCACGCGTTGGCGGCGCCGACTCCCCAAACCCAATTGGCCCATCACACGTTGCAGATTCTGGTGCAAGCGGTTGCCACCCAATCCCTGCAAGCGCCCAAAAAAACGCAGGTTTTCCTCAACGGTCAGCTCGTCGTACAACCCGCACTGCTGCGGCGACCAGCCTACCTGGCGGGCATAGGCAACCGGGTCCGCCTTCCGCTCCAGACCGCGGACTAGCACCCGCCCGGCGTCCGCTTCACGCACTCCCGCAGCAACACTCAATAATGTGCTCTTGCCCGAACCGTTCGGACCTGTCAACGCCACAAGTTCCCCGCTGTGAACCGCTAAACTGACTCCATCCACCACCCGGCAGGAGCCGTAACGTATGCTGACCTCCTCCCACACCAGCACCGCGCCATCCGGCCCCCGCATATCCGGCCCCCGCATGGCAGCCACTCCCCCGGCCCACATTAGTCCTTATCTGGAGGTAGCGTCTATAACCACAACCTCCCCCGTTGGGAAGTCCAATCCCACGCCGAGCAGCCAGGTACACCGTGCAGGTACACCGTGAATCGGAGAGAGAATAGCCCGGAGAGAATCCCTTGCATCCCCATCCAATAAAATGGAGGGTAACTGAGCGGGATTCGCAGGAAGAAGAGAGCGGAGACGAGGCGGAAAGTGGCGAATCCCCGCGGGGGCGAAGGCAAACGGACTGCCTGTTCAAGACCTGGGAGTGGCCCGCTTCCAGCGCGGCGTGCGCCGGAGATCACGCATGAGCCAATGGTGGAAGTCCTGGAGCCGCGGGATCGCAGCCGTTGCTAAAGCGCGCGAAGTGGTCCGGCAAATCTTGCAGGGGGAAGGCACGCGCCCGGCGGAATGGGAAGCTCGGCTCTCCACCTGGCGGGATCGGCTTCCGGTGCCCGTCTTCTGGCTCGTGGGGAAAACGCAGTCCGGCAAGACGTCAATCATTCGTTACCTGACAGGTGCGAGCGATGCGATCATCGGAGCAGGCTTTCGCCCCACGACTCGCTCCACCCACCGTTATGATTTCCCAACCGTTGAGGCCCCCCTCCTGGCATTTCTGGATACGCGCGGCCTGGATGAACCGGGATACGATCCCCGCCCAGACATCGCAGCCTGCTCGGCCCAAGCCCACTGCGTGATTGCGACAGTCAAAGTCACGGACCCCGCGCAAGCCACCCTCCGTGGCCTGCTGGAATCTCTCCGCAGGGAAAGGCCGGACCGTCCCATTGTGCTTTGCTTGACCTGCCTGCATGAAGCGGACATCACCACGCCGTTGCCGCAACCCTATCCGTTTCGCCCGGTGGCAGCCTCGGAGCAGTGGGAGTGGCCCGCCGAAGTCCCCGGCCCCCTGCGCCTCCAGCTCGATAGACAGATTCAGCAATTCACCGGGTTGTACGATCTTTTCGTACCCCTGGACTTGACCCGGCCGGAAGACGGCTACCCCGTGCCCGACTACGGCGGGGAAGCTCTCAAAAAGGCATTGGCCCACGTGTTGCCGCACACCTACCGCCAGACGCTGCTGCAACTCGAATCGCTCCTGGCCGAGTTGAAAGATTTACATCTCCAGCAGGCATTGCCCGTGGTCATCGGTTACAGCATGCTGGCGGGAACGATCGGCACCCTGCCTATTCCGCTGGCAGACTTGCCGCTGCTGCTCGGCTTGCACGTGCGCATGGCCCGGCATCTCGCGGGAATCTACGGCCAATCGCTGCGCTTCGACAATTATCGCGAGTTGGCGGCTATCCTGGGAGTAAGCCTCGTCACCCGGCAACTGACCCGGCAACTGGCGAAGCTGATCCCGGTGGTCGGTTCAGCCGTAGGGGGGGCAGTGGCCTTCGCTTCGACTTATGCCTTAGGCCGGGCGCTTTGCTACTATTTCGAGACAGTCGCCGCCGGTCACGTCCCAGATGCCGCAATCCTCCGGCGAGTGTACCAAGAGCAGTTTGCCGCGGCGGAAGCCGCTTTCCACCGCAGCGCCCCGACCAGTCGGGAGTCTGAACCCCAGCGATGAATTCCCGCGAAAGTCAATCGAGAGATCAATCCCCCCAAATGAACCGTCGCCAAGACGGCAACTGCGGCCAGGTATCAGTGCCGCTCGCCGCAGGAACGAACAGAAGATAGGGGGGAGGCGAGAGCGAGAGATAGGAAGCGATCGCGCCAAGGGGGGAAGAAGACCCTTCGCACCAGAGAATGTTTCAGGCGGCGGGATCGGACTGCTGGGGGTAGGGGACGTCCGCCAGGCAGCGGAGCAACTCGGCGTGAATGCGGCCGTTGGTCGCCACAATGTCCGGCCGAAAAGGGTCAAACGCCTGGCCCGTCACAGTCGTAACTATTCCTCCCGCCTCCTGGACCAGGACGGCCCCGGCCAGAACATCCCAGGCGTAATTGTCGAACGCCCAGTAGCCGTCATGCCGGCCGGCCGCGACGTAGGCCAGGTTGAGCGCCGTCGAGCCAGTACGGCGCAGAGTCTGAGCATGGGCGGAAAGGTACTGCCAGGCCGCGAGGTTCCGCAACTGCCGACGATGATCCGCCGGAAAGCCTGTGGAAAGAAGACTGTCGCGTAACAGCGGCGTGGAACTCACGTGGATGGGCCGGCCATTGAGAAAAGCTCCCCGCCCGCGCACCGCGGTGAAAACCTCCTGCAACCGCGGATCGTGAATGACACCCAGCCATGCCTGGCCGGCGAACCACAAGCCGATGGAAACGCAATAGGCCGGGACATCATGGACGTAATTCGACGTGCCATCCAGCGGATCGACGATCCACGTCGGCGGTGCATCGTCGGCCGGTCGGGTTTGCTCCGGCGTCCACCCCACGGCATCCTCTTCGCCCAGGAACCGATGGTGCGGAAACGCGGCCTGGATGGTGCGCCGGATCGCTTCCTGGGCCGCATGATCGGCATCGGTGACCAGATCGGCCCGGCCTTTCTCCCGCACGGCAAACGCGGATCGCCAGCGTTCCAGTTCCTGGGCGGCTTGAGAAGCCGCAGCCACAGCCACTTCCAGCAATCGATCCAGTTCCTGAGAGGAAAACACCTCAGCATGCTTGCTCATGCGGACATCCTAGGAAACCCGCCCAGGCTGGGCAGCGCAGCGATGGATGCACCGCCTGCTTCCCAGGCTTGCTAGCGTTCTGCGTTGCAAACCCAATCTGGAAACCCAACGCCCGGATCATCTCGCGCAACGGACCCACTCACACCTTGCGCAACTCGACCTGGAGGGTGCCCTCCGAAAGCGTGATGGTTTCCCGGTAGGTATCGCTCTGGCGATCCAGCGGCTGATCGCACCAGTGCAAGGCTTGCACCGCAGTAGCGATGGCCTGGCGATGGCTGGTCAGGGTCTGCGCCAATTCCGGCGTCGGGGAATGCACGTAAAGGGCAATTTTATCGAGCAAGTCCAGACCGGCCTTTTTGCGCGCCTCTTGAATGTGGCGGATGATCAACCGGGCCAATCCCTCGCGGCGCAGCTCCTCTGTGATCCTCGTGTCCAGGGCCAGTTGGGTGCCGCGCTCCGCCGTGCCGACATATCCTTCCGGAGCGAGATACTCCGGGGTGAAGTCTGCCGGCGACAACTCGACTCCTGCCAGGGCCGCCGGCGGTTGTTCGCCCTGGTAGTGAGCCAGTTCCTGTTCCGCCTGAGCCAGGAGGGCCGCCAGCTTGGGGGCAGCAGTCTTCTTGTTCAGATGCCAGCGGACTGTCAGCAAGGGGGTGGGCTGCTCGTGGAAGGTGAGATTTTTGACGTTGAGTTCGTCCAGAATCAGGTCCTGGAAGCGTGTGATGGCGCGGCGTTCCTGGGCAGAAGCCGGGGCGAGAAGCAGCGTCCGCAACGGCTGGCGCACATTGATCCGGGCCATTTGGCGCGCCGCCAGTCCCAACGTCACAATCCGCTGGACCACGGCCATATCGGCGGACAGTTGCTGATCGATGAGCGACTCATCGACTTCGGGGAAATCGCACAGATGCACGCTTTCCGGGTCCGCGGGGCGGCGCAGATTCTGCCACATCGCCTCGGTGACAAAGGGCACGCACGGCGCCATGAGCTGGCAGAGGGTGCGCAAAGTGGTGTACAACGTGTGATAGGCCGCCCATTTGTCCCGGCGTCCGACCTCATCCAGATCAGCATGGCGGCTGTGCAAGCGGTCCTTATTCCGGCGGACATACCAGTTCGACAGGTCCCCTTCGATGAATTTCTCGCACTCCAGCGCAAAGGCCATCACGTTGTAGTCGCTGTAAGCCTGCCGGGCCGTGCGAATCAGCAATTGCAAGTTGGAGAGCAGCCAGCGATCCACATCCGGCCGTTCGGCCGGCGGAATTGGCGGCACGGTCTGCGGATCATATCCATCCCCGATGGCATAGTTGCAGAACATGGCGTAGGTGTTCCAGAGCTTGAAGAAGACTTTGGAACGGACCTCGTCCGCCGGGGCCGGACCAAAGTTCAAATTGCTGGCCGGATTGTGCCGCACGTACATCCAGCGCATCACATCCGCTCCCATCGGACGGAAGGGAATCTCTTTGCCTTTGGGATCGCGGATGACGCCGCCGGTATCCGCCGCGGCGATGAACTCGATGGCGTTGCCCGCGCTCTTGTGCATCTCCTGGCCATACTGATCGCGGACCAGGCCGTGACCCAGCAAGGTGCGGAACGGCGGCTCCCCGTCGCTCATCATCGTGCTCATCGCCAGCAGGGCGTAAAACCAGTTGCGAAACTGGCCGGGGAAGCTCTCGGTGATGAAATCGGCGGGATACCACTGCCGCCAGTAGGATCGGTCCGTATTCCAGCGAAGCGTTGAGAAGGCCACGATGCCGGCATCCAGCCAGGGATTGCCGACATCAGCAATCCGGTGCATGCGCCGCCCTGTGCGCGGATTGCGAATCTTGACCTTGTCGATCCACGGCCGGTGCGGAGTATGACCGGCGAACTGCTCCCAACCCTCAATGGCCCGCTCCTGCAATTCCTCTTTGCTGCCGATGACCTCAAATTGCGTCGGGTCCTCCTCATCCACCCAGATCGGCAAGGCCAGACCCCAGTAGCGCTTCTTGGAGATCATCCAGTCCCCCATGTTGCGGAGCCAGTCGAGTTCCCTCGCCTTGCCATTGATCTCCGGCGGCAGGAAACGGACCTCCGGACGCTGAACCACCTCCATGATTTTCCCGCGGAACCCTTCCTGGCTGTGCTTCGGCCCCATGTGGATGAACCATTCATCCACCAAGCGGTAGAGCAACTCGGTCTTGCACCGCCAGCAGTGGGGATAACGGTGGACATAACGCTCCACGGCGAAGAGCAGGCCCTTGCGTTTTAGCTCGGCAAATACCAGCTCCGCGGTCGCCGGGTCCGAGGCCGAACGGCCGGTGAAAACGCCGAATCCTTCCAGGAAGGTGCCATCATCAGCCAGCGGGGCGATGGGCGGCAGGCCATTCTCTTTACCCCAGATGTAGTCGATCCCGCCGCAACCCGGCGCTGTGTGGACAATGCCGGTCCCTTCCTCCGCCGTGACCGCATCACCGCCGGAGATGACCCGGTGCGCCTCCGCCGCACTCACCGCCGGCCAGTGACCCGCCTGGCGGGTGACACGGGCCACCTCTTCGGGATAGCCGTAGAGGTGCTGCTGAGCGGGTAGATCGTCAAAGGGACCGGCGTAGCGCCAACCGAGCATGTCCGCCCCGCGGACCGCACCGACCACCTCGTAGCCCTCCGCCCCCCCCTTATCGACGAAGTATTGCTCGATGCGGCGCAGCGGCGGAACCCCCGGCAGCCAGGCCCGTCGACCCCGTTGGGTCGTACCTTCCTCTTCCTCCTCCCCCTCACCCGTGCGGCTCTCCCCCAAGCTCGCCATCCGATCCAGGCGCAAAGCACCCTCCGCCACGTAGTAAATCTCATCCCGCACCCGCACCCGCACATAAGTCAGGTCCGGATTCACCGCTGCCCCGACATTACTCGTGAGTGTCCACGGCGTCGTCGTCCAGACCAGCAGATACTCCTTATCCCGGCCCAAGAGCGGGAAACGCACGAAACACGCCTTGTGCTCGACCAGCTTGTACCCTTCCTTCATCTCCATTTCGGAGATGCCCACCCCGCAGCGCCCGCACCAGGGCATCACGTCGTAACCCCGATAAATCAACCCTTGCTGATGGCACTTCTTGAGAAACGCCCAGATCGTGTAGTTATTCTCCTCCGACATCGTGAAATACGACTTCCGCTCATCCGGGCTTTTCGCCCAATCCTCATCCGTGCGGTCCCAGTCCATCCAGTAGCCCAAGCGGATACTCTGCTCCGTCTGAATCCGGGCGTACTTGTCCACCCGGGCCTTGCAGTGACGCACAAACAGGTCAATGCTGGCCTCCACGTCCCCCGGCACCAGGTTTTCAATATCGCGTTTGCTCTTCAAACCCAGCTCTTTCTCGACCTCCACCTCCACCCACAAGCCCTGGCAGTCGAAACCGTTCTGATAGCGCATCTCGTGGCCGGTCATGGCAAAGAAGCGATGATACACGTCCTTGTAAGTCCGACCCCAGGCATGATGCACCCCCATCGGATTGTTCGCCGTGATCGGGCCGTCCAGAAAACTCCAGCGGGGCTTGCCGGCATTGAGCGCCTTGCGCTTGGCAAAAATCTGCCGTTCGTCCCAGAATTGCAATATGGCACGTTCCAGGGCCGGAAAATCCACCGCCGTCTCAACCTTCGCAAAAGCCATAATAGTCCACCTCGCCTGCCCTCAGCCGGGATGGCATAGCGCAAAGAACAAGCTGGAATAGCATCGTGCGTAGACCACGCTCTCACCCCCCGGCTCAACACTTTCAGGAGAGATAATCTACCCGCACCACGCAAGCCGTCCACGCTCCCTATCCTCCTCAATAGCAATGCGTAGGATGTAAAGACATAAAACGATGCTGATCAATATACCTCCCCAACTTCCATAGTTGCCCAGGCACAAGTCAATCGCCTTCTGGGCGCTCGTCATTCGCCTTCTGGTCCGGTAGGCTGGACTTTGATTGCGATAGGTGTTGGTTTAGGTTGGTTCTTTGGACAAGCTAATTGGAAGAAGTGTGCGGCGTTTGTGATGAAGTGCACGGTGTTTGTGATTCAGATGCATCTGCTGAAAGTGCAGGCGCTCCAAGCGGCAGGCGTCAGCGAAAAGAAGATTTTCGGGAAGAAGAAGTAAACCGCAATCGACCTCAAGCTTGGGGAAAGCATGAAACAAAATCCCGGTCTTTTCTCCAAATAATCTCACAGCGCAAGCGAATACCCACCCCAGAAGCCATAAAGATTGGGGGTTGCTCCTTGACCATCCCCTTGGGGCGTTGGAATGGTGATGAACTAGGAATGGGATTTGTGACTTCCTAGTAACCGGAGGGCTTGTCATGAACCGCACCAGTTCCTTGTCTGTTGTGCTGGGGTCCAGCTTGGCCTGTGTGTTCCTGCTCCCATCACTAACCTGGGCCCAGGAAACCAAGGATACCCTCCAGCAGGGAGAGTCCTTGCAGCCGGGGCAAAAGCTGGTCTCGCAAAACGGCCAGTTTGAACTCGTCATGCAAAACGATGGCAATCTCGTCTTGTACAAGGTTTGGGAAGGAGCACGTGAGGCCGTATGGGATAGCGGCAGCTGTGGTCATCCTGGCAGCTATTGCATCCTGCAACAGGATGATGGCCATTTCGTTATTTACAATAAGGCAGGTAAAGATATTTGGGCCAATTGGAGATTTGGAGGTAGAAAATTAGTCGTTCAAAATGACGGGAATGTGGTCATTTACAACAGCAAAGGCGAGGCAAGATGGGCTACGATGACGCTTTTTCCTGACTATAACAGATACAAGAAGGCCTTGGCTGGCATAGCTCCCCTTGTCAAACCCAATGATTATTGGACGACTGAGGATTTCAACACGTTTCTTGACAGTTTGCCAAAATTATCACTGCTGTCACTCAAACAATCGCTAGGATTGATTGATGAAAATAAAAAACCAAATCTAACGTATAATGCTAATTCTTACAAAATCAAGGAAGAGCTACTAAATGCATCAAATAATATATTGATACGTTGGTTTAAAGATCCGAACAATATAGACTATCATGAGATTGTGCAATGGGTAGCAGGCAAGCTCGAAATCGACAAGGAGAAGATCGCGAATTATTCAACCTTCATGCTAGAACGAGAGATTCTAGAACAGATGTTTGTCAAGATATGGGATGGACTCAGTAAGGAACAAAGAGAAGAATTACTCAACCAACTCGACCCCAATGGAAAAATCCAGGATAAAGCCGGTATAGCCGCATTATCCGGTGCCGCCGCACTCGCCGCCCTTTCAGCCACCGTATATTTCACAGGATTTGCATTCTACACAACCATGTCTGTCGTCATATACACCGTGGCCGGCTTCTTTGGACTTACTATTCCCTTCGCCGGTTACATCGGTGCCTCGTCTCTTGTCGCCCTACTCTCTGGCCCCGTAGGTTGGGTTCTAATCGCAGTTGGAGCGATTGTGGGGATAGGCTTACTAGGGCGTGCTGATTGGAAAAAGTGTGCGGCGTTTGTGATTCAGATGCATCTGCTGAAAGTGCAGGCGCTCCAAGCGGCAGGCGTCAGCGAAAAGGAGATTTTCGGCGGGAAGTAAGTGACGTCGCCCGTCAACCTCAAACCGCCCGCCTGAAGCCACCCAGGCCCATCCGCGAGGCATACTGCACGGAAGCACCCCTAACCCACCGCCGTCATCCCCATGTCTGTAGAGGCAGCAGGCGTTGCAGGCGATAGGCTAGCAAGGACCAGCGCTGGGTGGTTTCGCAGTTCATCACGGCTCGCCAAAGGGCTTTGCGCGAACCGACGAGGACGACCAGGCGCCGGCCCCGCGTGATGGCGGTGTACAACAGGTTGCGCTGCAACATCGTGTAATGCTGGGTATGCAAGGGCATGACGACGGCGGGATACTCGCTCCCCTGGCTTTTGTGCACCGTGCAGGCGTAGGCCAGTTGTAACTCATCCAGGTCCGCGAAGTCATAGTCCACCAGTCGCCCGTCGAAATCGACGAGTACGATTTGCTCTTCGGCATCGATGGCGTGAATCCGGCCGATATCGCCGTTGTAAACGTCGCGCTGATAGTTGTTGCGGATTTGCATGACCTTGTCCCCCAGCCGATAGATCGTCTCATAGCGGCGGACTTCGGGACGATCAGGGGCCGGTGGATTGAAGAGCTGCTGCAATTCCCGGTTGAGGTTCAACGCGCCAAGTTCTGTTTTGACCTGGGGTGTCAAGACTTGGATGTCTTGCACAGGGTCGAAGCCAAATTTACGGGGGATGCGTTCCACGAGGAGTTGCCGGAGGGTTTGCAAAATGGCGGGTGGGTCCGTGGCTTCGATGAAGAAGAAATCGCCGTCGCTGCTTGGTGCGGAAGCCGGTAGCTCGCCGTGCAAGACGGCATGGGCCGCCCGCACGATCCAGCTTCCCTGGGCCTGGCGGTGCACCTCGGTCAAGCGCACGACGGGAACCACCTGGGACGCGAGGCAATCCGCCAGCACCGCACCGGGGCCGACGGAAGGGAGTTGATCCACATCCCCCACGAGGACCAGGCACGCCCAGGGCGGTACCGCCTGCACCAGGCGATGCATCAGAACCACATCGACCATCGAGGTCTCATCGACGACAACTAGATCGGTGTCCAGCGGGTTATTGCGGTGGCGGCGGAAGGAGTTGGTGGCGGCGTCATACTCTAGCAGGCGATGGAGGGTCCGAGCTTCACGGCCGGTGGCTTCACTGAGGCGCCGAGCTGCGCGACCCGTCGGCGCTGCCAGATGGATGCGCAATCCCTTGGCGGCGAACAGGTGCAGGAGAGCTTTCACAAGCGTGGTCTTGCCCGTCCCCGGACCGCCCGTGATGATGAGGACTTTGTGCTGCACGGCGGCCCGCAGAGCGGCCTGCTGTCCCGGCGCCAGTTGCAATCCCAGGCTCTGCTCTGCCCAGGAGATGGCGGCTGCGACATCAGTCGGCGGCAGGGGATGGGGCGAGCGCAACAATTCGGCCAACCTGTGGGCCAGTCCGTGTTCCGCCAGGAAAAGTGGCTTGAGGAACAGGAGCGTGGCATCGCGCCCCTCCTCATCGGGTAAATCCTCGTCCCAGCCGCCAGGATCGCTCTCTTCCCCCTGCCCATTGGCCGTGTGCCGAGAAGACCCCACGGCCTCCGAAGAGGGCGTGCCTGTCGCCTCCCGCGTCGAGGGGGAAGCCGAGGCATGAAGCCGAGACTGTGCCTCCTCGTCCGTCTCAAGTTGATACAACCCCCCGGTTCCTTTCGGTGCTCTGCGGATACGCCCCGGACTGTCCCGGATGACTTCGTCGCGGTAGCAGAGTTGATTGATGGCCGCGGTGATGATACTGGAGGGAATGTGTGTCAGGGCGACAGCCCGTTCGCGCACCACTTCTTCCGGCAGGGCGACATGGCCGTCATTTGTGGCCTCGTTCAGGACGTGGCGAACGGCGGCCTCGGCACGATGCGGCGAATGGGGCGGCACACCCAGCTTGAGGGCTAAGGCATCCGCGGTGGCAAAGCCGATGCCCCAGATGTCCGTGCACAACCGATAAGGATTGGCGCGGATCAACTCGATGGCTTGCTCCCCGTAGGCTTTGTAGATGCGATGAGCGCGGGCCGTCCCAATGCCGTGACTGTGCAAAAACACCAAGATTTGACGAACGGTTTTCTGTTCAACCCAGCTCTGGCGGATGCGTTCAATGATTTTCGGTCCGATCCCCGGCACCTGGGCGAGAAAAGCGGGGGACTGATCGATCACCTCCAGGGTGCGCTCCTTGAAGTGGGCGACGATGCGCCGGGCCAGTTGCGGGCCAATCCCCTTGATGCGTCCCGAAGCTAGGTATTTCTGGATTCCCTCGATGGTGTGGGGTGGAGTGGTCCGCAGTTCCGAGGCGCGAAATTGGCGGCCATGATTGCGGTCCAGAACCCATTCCCCGATGGCGGTCAGATATTCGCCCACCGCCACCTGCTGGCTGTAACCCACGACGGTGATCAATTCCCGCTGGTTCCGCACCTGAACCCGCAGGACGCAATAACCCGTCTCCGGATTATGGAAGGTGATCCGTTCGATCACTCCCTGCAATTGCTCCGCCACCGTTGGCACCGTCTCCATCCCGCGATTCCCGACGATCCCGCGCCATCTATCCTAAGCCACTTCATCGAGGAGTTTTCCTTTTCCAGCGTAGCGACCCTGGGTGCGGAAGCGATGTCGGTTGTTCTCGTTCCAGCCAGTCAGCGGCGGGCCTGTCGCTCCTCTTCAGCCCCCAGGAGGTAAAGGAAGCTGGTTAACTCCTGGGCAAAATGGGGCTGGGTGTGGTGAATATGATCCGCCTCGCAGATCAGCGGCAAGCGGCGGCAGCGGGGAATCCCCCACCGGCTCAAGCAGCGCTGGAAGGGCCGCAGATGGGGGGAGTAAACATGCACGAGTTTGTGTTCATCGAGCTGCAACTCGGCGGGCCGGCGCCGGTTGATCACGGCAATCGCCGTGCAGCCATCGTGCATCAGCAATTGTTCAAACTCCCACAGATGGCTGATCAACACGACCTGATCGATTCCCTCCCGCCGCCAGAGACGGGACTGCCCCCACCCCAAGCCGTGGGTCGATTCCACAACAACATCCCCACAGTCCCCGATGAGGGAAACTAGTTCCAAGAACACCTCGAAGAGATGCTCTGCGGACACCGCGGCGGAGAGCATTGGCATGCGCAGGGTTCCGGCCTGAAAGACTGCCAGGCGATACCCTTGCTGCGGTTGCAGCATCGCCTGCGGGGCCGGGCGGACGGCTTGAGTCAATTGAAAGGATGGCGGGCCGTAAACTTTCCACCGATGAGTCAGGGATCGGGAATTCACAGCACCCCCCGTAACGCTTGGGTCCATGCAAGGGAATGTTCACTTCCGTGGCGGCTCGTCTGGCCGGGTGCGGTCGTCCGTCGGGGTGCTCACTTCGGCAGGCCAGAGCGTTCCATAACAAGCATAATCCCTGCGGCGGCGTTCGGGCGTCCCTGCCCGGCTATTTTTCGCTCCCTACAAGTCCGATCGGAAGATTGGCAACGCTTGCAACGATCCTGCCAGCCGAAAGGGCGTCCCAAGGATTTCGCTACTTGACTCCCGAGGCACGGCGTCGATCTTTGAGAAAGGGAAGGTCGTTCAGCCCCGGTACAGGATCAGCCCCGCTGGAGGAGATAGCGGTGGGGATCCACTTCGCGGCGCAGGATGTCCAATTCTTCGGAGGTCGGCGGAGGAGTGGTCAGAAGCGGTTCGTGGATTTGCAACTCAAAGCCGGTAGCCGCTTGCACCTGCTCCAGGGTCACTCCGGGATGGAGGCTCCGCAGGCGCATGCGTTTGGTGTCCGGGTGGAAGTCGAGAACAGCCAGATCGGTGATGACCCGGTGGGGGCCGGTGTTGGGAGGGAGTCCTGCCGCCTCGCGCGCTCCGGGACCGGTGAGATAACCCGGAGTTGTGAGAAAGTCCAGTTTGGGGACGAACTTGCGGCGATCATGCTTGATGATGATCAAAGTCCGCCAGCAAAACGAGGCCAAATCGTTGGCTCCCCCGCTGCCCGGCAAGCGGACCTGGGGGCGGCGGTGCGTGCCGCCAATATACGTGGAGTTAAGATTGCCATACGGATCGATTTGCGCCCCGCTGAGGAACGTATAGTCGATGAGTCCCCGCTGGCAGAATTGCATCACGTCCGCCATGGAGGTGGCCATAACAGCCCGGTGGATGGTGGTGCTATCCCCGACACTCACCGGCATGGTGGGCAGGTGCGGTGCCACCCCTCCCGCCTCGAACAGGATGACCAAATGGGGAGCGTGCCGGCGCTGGGCCAGCATCGCCGCCGCGCAGGGCAAGCCGGTGCCGATCGCGGCCGTCTTGCCATCTTCCAATGCGCGAGCTGCGCAGCAAATCATCAATTCCGTCGCGGTGTATTCCATGCTTCCCCCTCATCAGACAGTTCCGGCCAGAGCACCACTTTCGCTTGGGTCGTTCCTGCCCTCGTCCTTTCAGTCTTCCCTTCCCCTGTACACTCTGACTCTTTGCGGCGAATCCCTCTCACCCCATCTCGCAAAGCTGACCGAAACCATCGTGCTAACCCTCACAATCCCACCCCCTGTTTAATTTTTTCTCGGACAAAGCTAGCCGCGATCCATATTCTGCCACAGTTTGATGCACGGGACGGCCTCTTAGCCTCAGCATAACACAAGGAAACTCATCGTGAATCCTTCTCTGGCGGCGAGCATGACCTTATCTCCAGAAGCGGCACCAACCCCCCGCGGGTATGTGCGCTGGTTTCTGGTGGTGATCCTGACGATTCATCTGCTCGCTTTGACAGCGTTGACGCCGTATCTGTTTGTGTGGTGGGGCTTGTTGCTGGTTTGGGTGGGCAACTTCATCTTTGGCTCGCTGGGAATCAACCTGGGCTATCACCGGATGCTGACGCATGGGGCCGTCCGCTTTCCGCGTCCGCTGGAGCGGCTCTGGGTCCTGCTTGGAGTGTGCAGCCTGGAGGGGTCTCCCTTGTGGTGGGTGTGCACCCATCGCCTGCACCATCAACACAGCGACGACGCCGAGGACCCGCACAGTCCGAGACGGAGTTTTTTCTGGGGACATATGGGCTGGATTTACACGGACGATCCGCGGCGGCATTCCTTGGACGTGTATGCCCGCTACGTTCCCGACCTTCTAAGCGACCGTTTCCTGCGTTGGCTCCATCGCGGCAATCGTTGGTTGATCGTGTGGCTGCTGCATGTCCTGATGCTGGGAGGGCTGAGTTGGGCCGCGGCGGCCTGGCTGGCTTCGGACCAGGCGGGAATGATCCAACTGGCCTTACAGTTGTTTGTTTGGGGCGTGCTGGTGCGAACGGTCTATGTGTGGCACATCACCTGGCTGGTCAACTCCGCCGCTCATCGCTGGGGGTATCGCAACTATCCGACGGCGGATCAGAGCCGCAATAACTGGCTGGTGGCGTTGCTGACCAATGGCGAGGGCTGGCACAACAATCACCACGCCGCCCCCCGCGCCTGCGCTCAAGGCCACAAATGGTGGGAGATCGACCTCACCTTTTCCTTCGTCCGCCTCCTGGAACTGGTAGGACTGGCCTGGGACGTGGCTCCGGTCCGCGTTCCCGCTCATCTCCGCCAAGATGGCTCTGGCACGCCGGAGTACCACAAGCCGCCGAACAATGGCACAGCCTCAGTTCCTGCGCCGTGAGGCACAATTCCCAAATGACCCACCGCTCGGGAGTGATAAAAGGCCAGGGGGTCGGCGCGGTCAGAGGGGACCATTTTCAGGATTTTCTCATTTTGTCGCTTGACATCCGTGGCAAAAGCTGCCTAGATAATCACGAGCCACACGTTCAGCGACTCGCACTGTTGATCTGAGGGTGGTTATCCGGCCGTTTGTGAGGCGGAGGCCCAGCAACGGCTGGATGGCGTGCACCTGTCCAGGTCGAACGTGTGGAAGCGGAGCAGCCCCTGAAGTAACTCTCCACGGGGAGATTCCCATGGTCCGGCGGTCCCGCCGGGGGATGACCCTTCTGGAAGTGCTATGCACCGTGGCGATCGCAGCGGTGGTGCTGGGATTGTTTCTGCCCGCGGTCCAGAAAGTGCGCGAGGCGTCGGCCCGGTTGCAATGCGCCCATCATTTGCGGCAGATGGCCTTGAGTTTCCATCATCATCATGACGCCCACGGTTATTACCCTCTGGGGGGCACCCATGTGCCGCCGCGCTTCCCGGCCACGGCGGATTTTACAGCCGTGACCCCGGCGGCCCGCTTGCGCTCCTGGAGTTGGGCTTACGCCATCCTGCCCTTCCTCGAGCAGTCCACGCTCTATCAACACCCGAACAGCCACGTAGTCAAGGGAACGGCTGTGGCTATCTACTACTGCCCGACGCGCCGCAAGCCGCAGTTATACGATGGCTATGCCCGGATAGACTATGCAGGCAACGCCGGGGATCATCCGCTAGGTCTCAATGGCCTGGTGGCGCGCACCGGCCACGGGGTCGTTCGCGTGGCGGACATTCTCGACGGCAGCAGTCATACTGTGCTAATCGGGGAAAAACAGCTCAACCGGGCGATGCTGGGCTATGCGGCGGACGATAACGAGCCGTATCCCATCACCGGCTGGAATGATGACTGGGACGTGTATCGCTGGGGCGCCGAGCCGCCTGCTCCGGACTATTCCGCTCCAGGCCGTCTGGAAGGGTCCCGTGTATTCGGTTCCGCTCATGCCAACGGCTTCTACGCCGCCTTTGCCGATGGTTCCGTTCGTTTCCTGCGCTATACCATTCCGTCCGAGATCTGGCGCCGGGCCTGCGTCCGTAACGACAGGCACGTCGTTCCGCTCAACGACTAGTCTGCGGAGATCGGGAAAAACGGCACCGCGATCGGTTCTCGCTTCGCTGCCGCGGCTCGGCTTCCTGCTGCCAAGTGGAACCTAGCTTCGCCTTCCCAGGTGAAGACGAGCAGCGGAAGCCCCTTCTTCCCACTCCGCTTAGTGTCGGGAAGCCGTGGTTTCGGCAATGCGATAGATCGCCTTCTCTGTCCGGAGAATCAAGGCATCGCCATCGACCGCCGGGCTGGCCAGAATGCGCTCCGGCAACCGGTTGCGTGCCAGTTCCTCGAAGGTATTCCCCGCCTTCAGGACGATCGTGACCCCCTCCTCGTCACAAAAGTAGAGGCGGCCCGAGGCATGTATGGGGGAGGCGGAAAATGCCCGGCCCACCCGTTCGCTCCAGACCTCCCGCCCATTGCGGGCTTCCAGGCAAGTCACCTGGCCATCATCAGAGGCCAAATACAAGTAATCTCCGACGACCAACGGCGAGGCATTCCGCGGCACTGCCTTCTTACTCATCCAAACCACATGGGTATTGGTGACATCCCGGCGTCCATCGGGGCGGATGGCGTAGAGCAGCGGTGAGTCATACCCGGTGGAAAGGAAGACCAAACCGTGGGCATACACCGGCCGGGGAACCACGGAGTAACCCTCGTAACGGACGCGCCAGATTTCTTGACCCGTGGCCGGGTCCAAGGCCATGACCACGTCGCTGCCCGGACAGATGAGCTGCTGCCGTCCCTGGACGGTGATGAGCGTGGGCGTGCAGAAAGAAAACGGCTTTTTGGGCCGGGCATTGCGAGGCGTGCGCCAAGCGATGGAACCATCGCGCCGATCCAAGGCTACGACCAGTTGCTGATCCGCACCGTCGATGCAGAAAATCAAATGTCGGCCGACCAGCACGGGGGAACCGCCGTTTCCATGCACCGGTTGATAGCGCAGGCTTTGCTGCCGCCACAAACACCGCCCCGTCTGAGCGTCCAGACAAGCCGTGCCCATGTGCCCGAAATGGACGAACACCTCCCCGCTCTCCACGACCGGCGTCGGACTCGCATGGCTATTCTTCGGATGAATCCGCGGCGCCGTCGCCCCATCCTGATGGAACACCTCGACATCCCAGAGCACTTTGCCGGTCGCGGCTTCCAGGCACAGGGCACGCAGCGAATGATCTCCGTTGTTCCCCTGCGGCACCGCTGTGGTCACGTAAATCCGTCCTTGGGACAGTACCGGGGACGACCAACCTTTGCCGGGTATCTCCTGGCGCCAGACGATATTCTCCGTGCGGCTCCAATTCAGCGGCAGCCGAGCCGAGCCGGCCTGCCCATCCGCCGTCGGACCCCGAAACTGATACCACTCCGCCCCCAGGCCCGCCACAGCTCCCGCAAGCCATGCTACGCCTGCCACGCCGACCCAAACCATTCGCTTTCTGAACATGACCAACATGCTCCCCTCTTTTTGGTGAACAAGCCCCTTGACAAAGTCCCAGGATTGCACCTGTGTTGCTCCGGCTGTTCTGTTTCACCGGGTATTCTGTTTCAGCCTGCGTTTCTGAGGAGTCCCCATATCCTGGAACGTCCCGACGCGTTGACTCCATCGCGCCCCGACCGCCCGATTTCGGACCGCCCCTCCTCAGCCTGGCCTGATATTTGGCGCACTTCCGGACGATCTTCGACTCCGCCAGGCGGGAAGCTATCGGACAGAGCTTGGCCATTTCCGCGTCGAAACGGCTGGGGATTTCCCACTCCAGCGCTGCCACGGCCGAGGATTTCCAAGTCTTCCCTCACAGGGGCAGCAAAACACACTCCCAACCTCATGCCACAAACACGGAACACGGAGTGATCCGAATAGAGCGCTTCATGCCGGCGGGTCCCTGGCCTGTCTGGGGGAAGCCGACGAGGGAGGGGAAGGGGTCGGCGGTCCCGGCTGCGGCGGATGAGAAACGGAAGGGGAAGGATTCACCGGGCAAGTAGCCGGATTCAGAGGCGGCTGTTCCTGCAACCCTTCGCAGCAGTTCCACTCTCCGAAGCCGCCGCATTCGGGACAGGGCAGCAGTTGCCCGTTGACACGGATCAGGTGCTGGCCGTGGCAGACCGGGCAGATCATGCTGCACTCCCCAAATCCTTGCCGCTGGGGGCTGCCTCCGCCCTCCGCCGCCCACGGTCACCCACCGCCGCAGGAGGTCTTCCCCGGAGGCCGTCCCGATTCCATTTCCCCCGGCTCAGGACAGACTCTTGACAAACGCCAGCACCTCCTTGGGGTGCGAGTTGACGTTCACCTTGTCATAAATTTTGGCGATCTTGCCTTGCTTGTCGATGACGAAGGTGACGCGCTTGGGGGTCTTACCCGTCGGGCTGGAGAGAATGCCCAGTTGCTTGATCAGTTCCAAGTTGGTGTCACACAGCAAGGGATAGGGCAGCATGTGGGTGTCGATGAACTTCTGCTGCAATTGCCGGTCATCCGCACTGGCTCCGAGCACTACGACGTCCTTGGGGAACTCGCCGATGATGTCCCGGAAGCCGCACGATTCCACCGTGCATCCCTTCGTCAACGCCTTCGGATAGAAGAAGATGACGACGGTCTTCCCTTTCAAGTCGGCGATCGACAGGGTCTTCTTGCCCGTAATACCGGCTTTCTCGATCTGCACTGCTTCCAGCGGCACGTTCGGGAAGGGGTCTCCCACTTTCACTTTCAGTTGCGTATCATCCGCCACGGCGGTGAACCCCCAACACAAGGTCACAACAGCGGTCAGACTCCCCAGGCGCATGCAGCGTGTCATGGCATGGACTCCTTACACATACGGATACGGAAAGGCAAATTCGGCGGGTCCCCTGTATCCAAGCCGAATTCATCTTCCGGCTCATGCAGGGGCGTTGCCATTGTCCGCAAAGCGACGCTCCCCGACAAGGGGGGAAGAGTCGATTCTCGACGGAATACCCCGGCGCGAACCTGTCGTTGACCCCTGACTACTGTTCCGTTTACCCCTGACTACCCTGACAGGGGTTGGCCACGCCCTTGCAGCGGCTTCATGCCGGCAGACTCTCCCCCTGGCAAAGGATGAGAAACTGGTGTAAGATGGAATCGGCTTTATACTCGTGCGTTTAATCTGTTTTTCCGAACCTCTGTCCTCTATGGAACGGTCTTATGGCTGTGTCGTATACGTGTCCGTCCTGCCGGACAACGCTGCGGACTGCCCAAGCGGTCCCAGCCGGTAAGTCGATCAAGTGTCCTAAATGCGGTCATGTGTTTGCACCGGCCGCTGCTCGGAACCCTTCCTCAACCGGGGCCGCCGCTGCGACCGCGAGTGCCGCGGCCAAAGCGGAGAAGCCGCCCGGACCGGACGTCTTCAAATTGGCGGATGATGATCCCCCCCCGGCGCCCCCTCCGCCTAAGCCTTTTGTCGACGACGAGGAAGAAGGGGGACGGCCGAAAGCCTACGGCGTCATCGTCGAATCGCAGGAAGAGCTAGCGAAAATCGAGAAAAACAAGCCGAAGTTCGACATCCAGGACCGTTTCAAGAAAAGCGCCCGCGGTCCCGCCCAGGCCATGCTGGTCTTTCCCAGCAACTTGCTGACCATGCAAGGGCTAATTACGCTGGTCGCAGCGATCGGCATTTTCATCTACGGAATGTGGCCCTTGGTCTTCAATGACGCGCCGCCCAGTGATGAAGAGGTGGAAGAGGCCGTACTCACGATGATTTTGGGCTTGCTGACCTTCGGCTGGGCCGCCCTCATCCTGTATGGCGCCAGTGAAATGCAGCAAGTCAACTCTTACCTTTGGGCCATGGTCGGTTCCATCGCGGCTATCTTGCCGTTATTGATCGGTTTGTACGGCATTGTCATGTTGCTCAACCCCAAGGTGAAAGCCGGCTTTGAGGAAGCCGAAGCCGGACCGGACGACGATGAGGAAGACGACGATTCCGACGAGGATGAGGACGACGAATGACACCCCCCACGGATGCGGAACTGGTCGAGCGCTTTGTCCGCCAGCGCGAGGCAGCGGCCCTGGAAGAGCTGCTCCGCCGTTACGAAGAACCCCTGTTTCGCTTTCTCTACGGCGTATTGCGGGACCATCACGCCGCAGAGGACGTTCTTCAGGAGACCTTCGTCCAGGCGCTGCGTTCCTTGGAGGGGGTCCGGCCTGAGGGGATTCGAGGCTGGCTCTTTACCGTGGCTCATCAGCAAGCCGCGCTGTGGAAGCGCCGCCGCCGGAATTGGCCGGCATTACTGGCTGAGGATGTCGATCTCCCCTCCACGGCTGCGCCCGAAGCTGAGTTGGAGCAGGCGGAGGAAAGCGTGTGGATTCGGCAAAGCCTGCGGCTGCTCCCTGTCGTGCAACAAGAGGCGCTGCACGCCCGCTACTATGAGGGGAAAAAGTTTCGAGAAATCGCCGCGTCTTTGGGGTGTCCCTTAGGCACCGTGTTGGCCCGGCTCCACGCGGGATTGAAGAAACTCCGGCAGATGTGGGAGGAACGCCATGGCCGCTGACGCGACGCTCCGAGATCAGGCCTTGCGTTATGCCGCGGGGGAACTCTCTCCGATCGAAGCGGCCGCCTTCGAGGCGCGATTGGCCAGTGATCCCGCAGCCCGCGAAGCTGTAGCGGAAGCCGTCCGCCTGTCCGCCGCCGTTCTCCATTGTCCCCCACCCGCACCGGATGCTTCTTTCCGCGCCGCGGCCTGTGAGCGTTTGCTCCACCCACGCCGCCCGCGTTGGCTTTCCCGGCGGGCCTACCCCGGCCATCCCCTCCTCTGGGCCGCTTTGGGAGCTGCCACGATCACTGCCTTCGCCCTGCTTCTGACGCTTATCCCTCGGCCGGCTCCGTCCCCGATCCCGAATCCTGCGCAGCCCGCCTCCTCCCCCGACAGCGCCGCGGCGCCCGATTCACCTCTCTCCTCCACCGCGCTATCCGCCCGGAGAGACGAGGAACCACCTTCGGCGACCGCAGTAGCCGCCCGGTCTGCGCCGAACACCGAGGAGGACCATCCTCCCATGAGCGTGGCTGAGTTATGGGCCGACATGAGTACTCCCGAACGTGTGGAAAAGACCCGCGACGAAGAGCTGCGTTGGCGGCAGAAACTCCGCGAACGGGGAGCCTATGCCTCCCCCCGCTTTCCCACCCCGGACGCTGCCATCGAGACACGCTGACCGCCCTGCCTTGTGGGGATTGCCAACCATGAGGGGTATTTGTCACCGCTTGGGGACCGCTACGGTCCTCGTTACTTCGCTGACAGCGCTGACCTGCCTATGTCCTTCCATCCCTCCGGCGGAAGCTGCCCCGCTTCCCCGCTTCACCGAAGAGCGGGAAGCAGCCGCTCTCCACTTCGTCCGCAAGCATTGTCCAGAATTGCTCCCCCTGCTCGAAGAACTCAAACGGACCAATCGGCCTCTCTACGAACGGCAAATCCTCGAAACCTTCCAGGTTACGGAACTTCTGGCAGACCTGCTCGACGACCCCAAACGTTATGAGGTCGAACTCCGCATCTGGAAAACCGAAAATCAAGCGATGGTCCTTGTAGCCCAGCTCACCACTGCCAAACCCGAAGAACGTGACTCGCTCGATCAACGCCTCCAACACCTCGCCCGCGAACTGATCGAACTCGAAGCCCAAGCCATCGAGTGCCGCATCGAATTGCTCCAGGCCGAGTTGGCTTTCCATAAAGAAGAACTGGCCAAACATCGGGATCAAATCGACCGCTTGGCGCGCGAACGCTACGAAGCTCTCCTGGAAAAGGCCCGGAAGAAGAAACCCTGACGCCGCACGATCGCCGGTTCGTCTCCCCGCGGTCAGGTCTGCCTCCCTCGACGAATACGGGGAGAGCGATCAACAAGATCGCCGCCTACCGCCGCTCTCGCTTCCGGCCTTGTGGCTTTGTTTCTCATGCGCGAGTTTCCCATTCATCTCTTGGGAATCAGCGGTGGCATAAAATAAAGTGTCATGAAGCGCGCGATGAAACATCTGGCCCCCCTGTACGCCAAAGTCGCAGCACGGGTGCAACCGCCGGTCTGTATCGCTTTGGGTCCTCCTTGGCCGGTCGCCCAATTGGTCCAGACTATCGCCTTACCCGACACCGTGTGCGTGCAGATGGACCTGCATCAAGCGGAACGCCTGCGGGATTGCCTCAAGGAGTTGCAAGTCCGTGCGCAGGTAGAAACTGTGGCGGACCTGTGGGACCTGCCGGCGCGGTTTGCAACGGTCATTTTCCCCGCGGCGGCTCACTCCGATCGGGCTTTGAAACAGGATGTGGTCGAGCAGGCTTACCATATTTTGCAACCGGGGGGCACTTTCATTGCCCTGTCCGAGTACGAACGGGATCATCTCTTTGCCCCGTGGCTGAAGAAGCTCTACGGGCGCTGCGGCGCTACGCCAGCCAGTCCCGAAGGGACCGCCATTTTTGCCACCAAGACCGCGGACAACCGCCCCCGTCGCCGACATGAGATCACCTTCCACGCCCGGATCGGGAACGGCCCCTCCGTCCATATCGTCTCTCAACCGGGCACGTTCAGCTATGGCCGATTCGATGAAGGCTCCCGTGCCATGCTGGAAATTGCCGAGATTCGTCCGGGGGATCGGGTGCTGGACCTGGGTTGCGGCAACGGGGCGGTCGGCTGCCTGGCCGGATTACGGGTGGGAGCAGCGGGAAGCGTCACCTTTGTGGACAGCAACCTGCGCGCCATCGCCTTGGCCCAACGGAATGCGACAGCGAATCAGACTCCGCAACCCCGCTTTCTCGCCGCGGCTCGACTGGAGGGGCTAGAACCGGCCAGCTTCGATGTCATCCTGGCTAATCCCCCCTACTACGCCTTGACGGAAATCACCCGCTTGTTCATCGCCGGCGCCCGGCCTCTGCTCGCTCCCGGCGGCCGATACTACCTGGTCACGAAAATGCCTACCGCCGTTGTTCCGATGATCTTCCAGACCTTCGGAGATTGTTCCGTCCATGAAAACCGCGGCTACTCCGTCATCAGTGCTACCCGCGGCCCATCATCATTCCCACGATAGAGGCAGCGAACAAAAAGCAACGGCGTTTCGCCAGGCGAGTAATCAACAGAGGAAGAACTTACATCTTCGCAAGCCAGTCGCTGGCAAGACGAGGATCAATCCACGTACTGGTCGGCGCCGATGTCCTTGAGCCATTCCTGGCGGTTTTTATCGTAATTTTTCAGATCGAGGCGCTGGCGGTAGTGGCGTTTTTCGATGCGCCGTTGGGCCTTGCGGAAGAGGGGGGCAAAGGCGTTCCAATTGCGATTCTGGCCGGAACGCGCCAGGGCTTGCAAGCGGCGCTGTTTCTTTTGCCCCAAGCCTTCCAAGATATGGTCTTCCAGGGAGAGGAAAAATTGGGCGCTGCCGGGGTCGCCTTGCCGTCCTGCCCGGCCGACCAATTGGCGGTCGATGCGTTCTGCTTCGTGGCGTTCCGTAGCGATGACATGCAAGCCGCCTTTTTCAGCCACACCCGGTCCCAGCTTAATGTCCGTGCCCCGGCCGGCCATGTTTGTGGCCACGGTGACCGTGCCCGGTTGGCCGGCGAGGGCCACGATTTCCGCCTCCCGCTGGTTCTGTTCCGCGTTGAGCACCTGATGAGGGATACCCGCCGCGGTGAGTTTCGCCGACAGTTTCTTGGAGGCCTCGACAGTGCGTGTGCCGATCAGGACAGGCCGGCCTTGAGCGAGCATCGCTTGCGTTTCGGCCACGACGGCATCAAATTTGGCATCCTCTGTGGGGAAAATGCGGTCCGGCAGCAAAATGCGGCGGCAGGGCCGATTCGTCGGCACACGTGTCACCCACAGCCCATAGACCCGCCGCAGTTCCCAGAAATTCGGCATCAACGTCCCGCTCATACCCGCCAGTTTCGTGTAGAGGCGGTAGAAGTTCTGGTAGGTAATTTGGGCGGCATGCTCGCTGGGCATATTGATCGGCACGCCCTCTTTTGCCTCAATGGCCTGATGGAGGCCGTCACGCCAGTGGCGATCTGGCATGGGACGGCCGGTGCCCTCGTCGATGATCACGATCTTTTTTTCCGCGCTGATCATGTAGTGCTGGTCCCGGCGGTAGCGGTAATGAGCCAACAAAGCCCGTTCCACCGCTTCAAACATTTTGTCCATTGCTTTGGCATGTTTGCCGGTCGGCGGTTCAGAATAGCGCACCTGCCGCCGCCCCGCGTCCGTCAACTCCAGTTTTTCCTTTTTGGGAACGAAGTAGAAGTGCTCATCGGGAACCAGCGTCCGAGCCACGCGGTCGGCCCAGAGATAGACCACTTGCTCTTCTGGCTCGGCTAGGCGTGTGGGGTTGGCGATGATCATGGGCGTGCGCGCTTCATCGATGAAAATACTGTCGGCCTCGTCCACGATGGCATAAACCAGTCCGCGCTGGACACGGGGATCCAGCCGGGCCGAGTTGTGCTGAGGAAGCCAGGGTGCCCAGAAGGGCGCCGCTGCCGCCTGTCCCCCGCGCAGCTTCATGCGATCGCGCAGGAAGTCGAAGCCGAATTCCGAGGCCGTGCCGTAGGTGATGTCACAGCGGTAGGCCTGGTAGCGCCGCTCATCGTCCATGCGCTGCTGCAAGTAGCCCACGGTCAAACCCAGTTTTTCGTAAACGGGTCCCATCCACTCGGCGTCGCGCCGGGCCAGATAATCGTTGACCGTGGCGATGTGAACTCCTTTACCCGTGAGGGCATTGAGGTAGGCGGGAAGCGCCGCCGTCAGGGTTTTCCCTTCTCCGGTGGCCAGCTCCACCAGTCCGCCGAAGTGCATCACAACCCCTGCGGCCAGTTGCACGTCAAAGGGACGCAAGCCCAGGGTCCGCTGGATCGCTACGCTGACCAAACCGAAGGCCTCCGGCAAGAGCAGGTCCAGATTCCAGCGTCCCCGCGCTTTGCCCCGCAACTGTTGGCTGACTGCCAGTAATTCCTCATCGCTGGTATCGCGGAACCGCTCCTCCCAGTAGCGAATCTGCGGAATCACAAGCGCAGCACGGGCCAGGCGGCGGCGCCAGGGCGGAGCCACCCACGCCAATATCCGGTTCCACCATAACGGCCCTAACCGCCCCGGCACGTTCTCGATCGGCTTGTGCTCGTGGGCCACCCGTTCCGCTGGGAGAAGTGCCGATACGGCCGAGGTCGGTAGCGTCCATCCCATAACTTCACCCAATCTCACGCGGAAGCACTCGCTCCCCACCCTGCAACCTGCTCGAAATCCCCAAGAGGCGAAACCTACCCAAACGGAATCCCTCCTCCCACTTACCAACCATATCCCATCCCCTCCCGCTGCTCAAGCTCACCCCCACCATCCCAGCGAAGTCAGACATCCACGTACCCGCGGTGGACCGGGACAAGCCGCTCTACCTCTGCAAATCTGCGGCTGTCAACATCAGGGATAGGACGGGTTGTTCCACCTCACCTTGTCAATTGTGGCCTAGAATGGTTAGGGTGATCCAACCTTCCGGAACATCCCGGCTTAGAGAGGGGAAGGTTGCCGGTCATACCCCTTGGGGGCCAGCGAATACCGTCTTAGGCCACAAGGCGAAACGTCTATCTGTTGCGAACCTCAACCACGATATTGTTTTATGGAATCACAATGATACAGGAGTCTCAACCGCTACCGCGCACTCCCTTTCATACTTCCCTGGACGGTGAAGGCGGGGAAAGTTCAGCCGCGCGTTCCTCGACCGCACCACCGGATGTAGAGGATTATGCCCTCCAGATCAAGGAAACGGCGGACAAGCTTTTGCACGACCAGGCCAGCCGGGGTGACATGCGCCTGCTGGCCACAGCGGTCCGGGAGCTGCGCTATTGCTTCAAGATTTTTTCTGCCTATCGCCACCGGCGGAAGGTGTCGATCTTCGGTTCTGCTCGGACCCCGCCGCAGCATCCCGCCTACAAGGCGGCGGAAGAGTTCGGACGGCGAATAGCGAGTGCAGGGTGGATGGTCATCACCGGCGCCGGCAGCGGCATCATGGAAGCTGGACATCGCGGCGCGGGACGGGACGCCAGCTTCGGATTGAACATCCTGCTGCCTTTCGAGCAGGCGGCCAATCCCGTGGTCCAGGGCGACCCCAAACTGGTCACCATGCGCTACTTCTTCACCCGCAAGTTGATGTTCATCAAAGAATCCGACGCGGTGGTGCTGTTTCCCGGCGGCTTCGGCACCCACGACGAATGCTTTGAAGCGCTCACCTTGATCCAAACCGGCAAATCACACCTGTTCCCCATCGTTATGGTGGATGAACCGGGAGGAAACTACTGGCAACTATGGCAACGCTTCATCCAGGAAGGACTCGTGGACCGCGGCTACATTTCCCGCCATGATACCTCCCTCTACCGTATCACCGACTCAGTCGAGGAAGCGGTGCGGCAAGTGACCAGCTTTTACCGTGTCTATCACAGTCTACGCTACGTGCGGGGGGAATTGGTTCTGCGCCTGCAACAACCGCTACCTCCCGCCCTGTTGCAACGCATCCGCGAAGAGTTCCGGGACATTCTGAGCGGAGGAGATTTTGAGCTTCTCCCTGGCGCCCTTCCTGAAGAGAGCAATGAACCGGAGCTAGCCCACCTGCCGCGCCTGAAGTTCCGCTTCCAACGGCAAGCCGTCGGACGCCTCCGGCAGCTTGTGGACCTCATCAATGCCGAGGCCTGATCCCTGCCCTTCCAGAGTGCAGCCGAAGCCTGATCTCCGCTCCTCTAAAGTGAGGTGCATTCCCGACCGGAATCGCCGGAACATCGAAGCATCCTCCGGAAGGAGGGGATGAAGGAGGGGGTGTGTCTTCGAACCAAAGTGTCTTCGACATCCAAGAGAGAACCGGGGCTAGCGATTA
The DNA here is from genome assembly GCF_013694095.1 of Thermogemmata fonticola. NCBI lineage: Bacteria > Pseudomonadati > Planctomycetota > Planctomycetia > Gemmatales > Gemmataceae > Thermogemmata > Thermogemmata fonticola. The sequence goes on from NZ_JACEFB010000005.1 coordinate 87,415, forward strand.
TAGAGTCTGGTTGGCTTAAAAAAACACGGGGCGGGAACGCCCCACCCCGTGACCAAGCCTACTTACGGGTCCCGTCCATCCCTTGGGTAGCCTGGCTGCTTATCCGTCCCCCCCTCGGAACGGAATAAGCCTAAACCGAGATAGCTGTAGGAAGCCGGCAAGCTGCCTGATCCTCCTTCAGCATCCGGGGCAAATCAGGCATGTCGACTGGCTCGTGCGGCTGCTCCCAACGCACCGGTCGACCCTGGATCACCACCGGACATCTCTTACCTAGATCACGGCAGGACGCGATGCAAACGAACTGAGGGAAAAAAATGCAAAAATCACCGACAGCTTTTTGGGGAGAACAAAAAAAATCTCGTGAGGACGAACTATGGCCTGCGGCGAACCGACGAAAGGATGCTGCTGCGGAACGGACAGGAGAGCAAAGGCCAGAAGAGCAAGAGGCACGAAGGTTGGGAGCGGTCCCGAACCGAGGCCCCAGATTTCGTCACAAACGCTACGATGGACGGATTGTGTCCCTCCCGCCGATCAGGTTGGCTCAAGGGAGGGACGTGTTTGGGAGAGTCAGAAAGAAGTCTCAGCGTACCGGGCGGTTGGCCGCGGTCGGCACGCCATGCTCCCACTCAGTAGGAATGGGGCGCCGGGTGGTTTCCCCCAGGTAGTGCCAGTAGGACACGTTGTTTTCACCAAGACGCCAGGAGAACGCGGCAGGCCGACCCAGGATCTTCGTGGGGAAGTCGACTTCCCCGACCGTATCGTCGACCAATTGTACGCCCAAGCCCTGCAACTCGCTCAGAGCATCCGCAAACGAGCGCTCCGCGGAGGCGATCTCCTCATTGATTCGGTATCGGCGCTGCCGACCCCTCCAATCCAAGTGACGGCGATTGCGGTAAAGCTGTTCCTGTTCCGGCGTCAGTTGGCGGATCGTGCGCCGGTGCTGTACCAGGTCATTGACAATGCTGGCTACCAACGGCAACATCCGACGAGCGGTTTTCAAATCCAGCACGATCGGTTTGGATCGTGGCTTGCCTGCCGGATTGGTAGCACGATGGGGTGTCTGGCTCATAGTTGCTCCCGCTGAGCGAGGGAGACCAAACTGTATCCCCCTCTTACCCTATTCTAGGAGCGCTGCCCCGAAGGGAATGCTTCAGGACAACGTTTTTTCAGAAATCCGCCAAGGACCGCTTCGTCCGCCTTGGCATGGCTCATATATTTGGAAACCTACCAAGGCCCTGCGGGTTCGCACCCACCCCACTCTTCTACCATCTTCATCGGTTTAACGGGAAGGTCGGTTGCCTCAACCCCAGTGCACGTTGGAACAGTTCGCATTCCATCAACGCGGGCAACTGCTTATTCCACGAGGAGTTCAGTATGCTGGCATGATCCCTCGCTTGGGTCAGCGGTGGTACTTGTGACGGATTGCACATGCCCACTGGAGTTACAATCAGCAGGCTTGTAACAACAGCACAGAGACTCACCCCTAGGGCGGATGCACCCCCCTCACGGCCGCATGCTCTTTGGCGGACCCATCGGAATAGCCTCTGGATATGCCCAGGTCATCCCGATCAACTGCCTAGGACGGAGTCCCCTGGCTAGCGGAACTCTGGCAGCGCTGGCAGTAAGCCTGCCAGTCCTCAAGAGTATCGATATCCCAGCGCGGGGGCAAATAAGCCACGGAGCAACCCAAGATGCGGCACTGCTGGACTTGATCCTCCAGGGTCCAGCGAGAAGACCAACGAATGTTGTCGAACAGACGGGGACGGAACGAAGCCGTGCCGATCAAATAATAGCCGCCGTCGAAGGAGGGACCGATCACGACATCATACTGTTGCAATAGCTCGAAGCTCTTCTGAAGAAGGGGAACGTCCAGTTCCAAGCAATCGGTCCCGATGGCACAAACCGGGAAGTGCTTAGAAAGCTCCAGCGATGACGCCGTTTCAACAGCCCCGCCGTGAAGCTGTTCGAGTGCCGCGGAATTAGAGACTGACGGAAGATCGGACGGGAGGGGAGCTTCTTTTTGAGCCAAAAGATAGGCCTGTTGAAAAGCGGCTGCCAGCCGTTCGCCCAACGGGCCGCTCTTTTGAACCCACCAGAGGTCGCACAAATGATGCCAAGGAGCAAAGTCCTCCCACGGAGCACCATCGTAAAGGGCGATGAGCCGAGCCTGCCGCCGCAGCGGCTGGATGTTTTGCAGCAAGCGGTCGATCCAGGTGCGATACAACGCGGCGGCTTCCTGGAAACCCACCGCGGCTCCCAAGCGTGTCTTCACCTTTCCCGCGGCGGGATACTTCAGAAAAACCAAGAGGGAAGGGAGTAGTGCAGGCATGGCCAAGAGAGCGTGCATGTCCCAAAAACCCAGAGGGAAGCCGTGATCTCAACTCCAAGAGGCCCAGCCTACCCACGGGGAATGGCTCACGGGCGTTGCAGGGGAATGACTCACGGGCGCAACAGGTGGATTTCCTGTTGCGGTTCGCCCCCGGTGATGTGCACAGTCCCCGCAGCATCGATATACACATTCACTTCACTGCGCACGCCGAATTGGGGCAGGTAAATCCCCGGCTCGATGCTGAAGGCGGTCCGCGGGATCAGGCGGCGTTCTTCGCGGGTCTCGAAGCCGTCGATGTGGGCTCCGTTGCCGTGGACTTCCTGACCGATGTTGTGGCCAGTGCGGTGGGTGAAATAGTCTCCATAGCCGGCACTGTCGATGACATCGCGCACCACAGCATCGACTTCCCACCCCTGCAAGGGGCGGCGTGCGGCAAAAGCCTCCTGCACATGGCGGATGCCGGCATCCCGTGCCGCGACCACCACGCGGAAGACGCGCTCGATCTCCTCCGGCACGCGCTCTCCGACATAGGCGACGCGGGTGTAGTCGGCATACACGGCGCGCGGCTGCTTCTTTTTGGCCCACAGATCAATCAGCACGTAGGTATCCGGACCGATGGCCACATCTTGCTCCGGACTGGTCTCGAAGTGCGGATCGCCGCTATGGGCATTGGCCGCCACAATCGGTGGGCTGTAGGTGGTCAAATCGTGACTCTCGAAAAACTCCAGAATGTGCTTCTGCACGGCAGACTCAGTCACCCGACCGTACTGGCGAATCTGCGTCCGAATGAAGTCGAAAGCGGCATCAAACGCCTGCCGGCACAGGCGGGCGGCCTCGAAGTGGGAACGTTCCTGTTCCGCATCCCACGCCGCCTCGAATAACTGAATCAGGTCCCCAGAGGACACCGGCTCGCAACCGCACGCCCGAATCAGCTCCAGCGTCCCGCCATCCACGCGACTGACGTAAGGATTGGCATTGCGCGGGCTGTATTCCAAGGCCACGCGCCGGCAGCCCGCCAAAACCTGCCCCACCCCCTGCTCCAATTCCTGCCAACGGCGGTAAACGATTTTCCGCCCCGGCAGGTGATCCAAAGCCCACGGTTCGATGGCATGAACCACCTTGCGCGGCTCGCCCTGCACCGGAATGAGATAGAACCACCGCCGGGACAGTTTTTTTTCCTCCAGGGCCAGCAGGCGTTGAGCGAGAAGATTCAAGCCGCGAAAATCGTACAGCAGCCAACCATCACAATCGTACTCCCTTAATGCCGCCTGAACGGCCGCGATGTCGAGCATGGGCAATACCTCGAATCAACCCGTAAAGGAATCCGAGCGCGCTCCGGCTAGCCACTCTCCGGGGATAGCCGCGTGCCGCGGAGACCCGGCACAGCCTGGCCTGCTGCTGGGACCCGGCCCAGACCTTGGCTGTTCCAGCCCTCCTCACCATAATCAGCATCATACCAGCCGCGATAACCTGAGGATACGTCCTGCCTTGGAGATCCTGGGAGTGCCGCGATCTGCCGTGGAGATCAGGGGAGTGCGGCGATTCCCACAGAAAATGTTGAAACTGAGGCCGACCGGCCAGTGCCCCCGGTGGAAGCAGGAACTCCCGCCGTGATCGACCCCCGCGAGTGATTGATCCATCCCCGGCTTCGGAGAGTCTCGCCACGCTTCTGGGCCAATCCGTGCCCGATTTGCGCTCGATGCAGGCTACCAAGATTGAGCGGTTGAGTGCAGGCTACCCGATTGAGCGGTGATTTCCCCCTGAAATTGAGAGGGTCCCGATGCATCACACCTGCCATGCGACACGATGGGCCACTTCCAGCCATCCTGTGATTCTCCACGCGGAGCGAACTCGAAGGATGCCGCCTCCTTTCCTTCGGAGAGCCTGCCGCCTCCCTCTTGGTCGCGGCCATCGTCGGGTGGAACAGCTGGCCCACGTCCTCGCGGGAAGCGGCCAGCCCCCCAGGAATAGGCTGCTTACCGCCAGCAGGGATCGCCACACTCTGCGGAGGTCCTGGTCAGCGTGGGGAGCCGGTTTGTTGATGCTGAGCCTGTTCTGCGGGGGGAGCGGTCCGCTCTCCGCGGTGGAACCTGCGGAGTTGAAGCCGGGGCTGGTGGCCATTTATCAGGAACCTACGGGAAGCCGCAAGGAGGGACCGCCTCGCAGCGTCGTGCGATTGGAAAGCACGGTAGCGGTGCTCCTGGATCGCGGGGAAACCGTCCATCCACGGCTGGAAGCCTTGGGTAGCGCGCGTTGGTTGGGGTATGTCAATGTGGTGCGAGGCGGGAATTACCGCTTCAGTGCCACGATCCGCCACGGAACAGTGGTGGTGCAGGTCGATGGGAAAGAGGTGTTGCGCGGCCAAGCCGGCGAGCAAGAGACGACCATCCAGGGACCGGAAGTCTCCCTCGGCGGAGGGGTCCGCCTCCTGGAAGTGGCATGGACCTGTCACTTGACACCGACTCGGTGCACCCTGTGGTGGGAGGGACCGGGCTTCATTCGTGAGCCGCTCAATGGCCATTATTTGGGGCATTTACCGTCCCAACGGCCAACGCAGTTTCGCGCCGAGGTGCAGCGCGAACAGGGGCGATTTTTATTTGAGGAATTGGCCTGCATGCGGTGCCACCGTCCGGCCCAAGAAGTCGGTGGCGCCCCGTCTTCTGGTAAAGACAAAAATCCTCCACTGCCTACTGCCGCGGCTTTGCTCGCTCGGTCGTTGGCGGATCGCAGCGGCCCGAAGCTGACGAACCTGGGACGGCGCGTTTACGCCGGCTGGCTCGACCGCTGGCTGGACCATCCGCAGAAGCTACGCCCTCAGGCCACTATGCCGCGACTCTTCGGAGAGGATGCTGTCGGCCAGGCGGAACGTTATGCCATCGTCCAGTTTTTCCTCCAGCAGGCCGGCCCGCCCCTGCCTCAGTTTCGTCCCCCCTTGCTGGCTAATAACGAATGGAAGCAGAGCATCAACCGCGGGCAAACGCTCTTTTTCGTTACCGGTTGTGCGGCTTGCCATCAGGAACAAAAGGCTGCCGAGAAAAATGAAGAGGAGGAAGGGCGGGAGCCGCTGCGGCCTGAGGACTCCTTGTACGGCTTAGGGACATCCCAAGGGTCCACCCCCAAGTACGTCCTGGGTTCACTGGGCAGCAAGACGCGGCCCGAAGTGCTGGCGGACTATCTGCGCAATCCGCTCACCCTTCACCCCGGCGGACGCATGCCGCAGATGCAACTCCAGCCGCAAGAGGCCACAGACCTCGCCCGCTTCCTGTGCCTGAACCGGGATGACTCGATCCCCGCGGACCTTCCCCCCCTACCCTCCGTGGCACCTCAGAAATTGTTTGCTCTGCATGGCCAGCCTCTGCCCGATGGCTGGGACCAGCTTCCCGCCGAGAGACAATGGGGGGCGGCTGGGGAGATGCTGCTGGCGGCCAAAGGGTGCGTCAATTGCCATGACATCGAGGTCAACGGCAAGCCATTGCCAGCCCGCCTAGCCGTGCCCCTGGAACGCGTCCTGGCCACCAAGCACCCCGGCTGCCTGAACGAGCAGCAACAGCAGGGAAAGGCACCCCGCTATGCCCTCACCCCGGAGCAACGCGACGCCCTGCAAGCGTTTCTGCGGGACGGCTGGCAGGTCTCCGCCGCTCGGTCGCCAGCTTATGTGGCTCGCGTGGCCTTGCGCCGTTACGGCTGCTTGAATTGCCATGTGCGGGACGGGGAAGGCGGCATCCCGAATCCCCTGGCGGAACGGATGCGCCTGCTGGAGAAAGCGGAGAACGCCGACGATATCCGCCCTCCTGTGTTGACAGGCATAGGGCATAAAGCGCGCCGGAGCTGGCTTCAGGCCGTGTTGCTCGAGGGGCAGCGAGCCAGACCCTGGATGCAACTGCGCATGCCGCAGTACGGAGCGGACCACGTCGGCACCCTACCGGACGCCCTGCCCCGCTTGGAAGGGATGCCTCCGGATGACGAGGTTCGCAAAGTCCCGCTGAGCACCGAACTGATCGCGCAAGGCCGGCAGATCATCGGGAAAAGTGGCTTGGGCTGCATTTCCTGTCACGACATCAGCGGCATTGCCAATCCAGGAACCCGCGGTCCTGACTTGGCCACGATCCAGCAGCGCGTCCGCTATGAGTGGTACGAGCGTTGGCTTCACCAGCCCCTGCGCATGGCCCCCGGTACGCGCATGCCCCAGGCATTCGTGGATGGCCAATCCACACTCAAGACAGCCTTCGGAGGAAATCCCCAAGCGCAAGCCCAAGCGATGTGGGCCTATCTGTCGCTCGGACCCGGTTTACCCCTGCCGGAAGGGTTGGAACCGCCGAAAGGATTGATTCTAGCCGTTCGGGAGCGTCCCGAATTGCTCCGGACATTCCTGCCCGAAACCGGAGCGCGCGCCATCGCCATCGGTTATCCCCAAGGGGTGCATTTGGCTTTCAGCGCCGAACAATGCCGCCTCGTGTATGCCTGGAGCGGTAACTTCTTGGACGTTTCTCCCGTTTGGAACAATCGCGGCGGCGCCCCGGCGAAACTGCTCGGTCCCAAGTTTTGGACGGCCCCGCCCGTGCATCCCTGGGGGTGGACTTCCTCGGGCGCAGAACCACCCCTTTTCGAGAAACGCCTGCAAGACCCGGCATGGGGCGCACCCCTTCCCCAAGAGCCGCCCCGCGTCTACAGCGGCCCGCGGTTGGTCCGGTTCGACGGTTATTCCTTGGACGCCCAAGGCCGACCGGCTTTCCGCTATGCAATCCAGACGGAAGCCGGGAATAAGGAAGAAGTCCATATCACCGAGACCCCTGCACCTTTGCGCTCGGCGGTCGCTACCGGTCTGGCCCGACAGTTTCAATGGGAGGCACCCCCGCAAGGAACCCTGTGGTTTCTGGCCGCCACGGCGAGCGGTCCGCCCCGCGTGCAGGACGTGACTACGGGCCGCATCCGCCCCTGGAATGTCTCCAGCGAAGGAGCGGAGTTAGCGGCGACCGGCTGGCGAGTACTTCTCCCCCAAAGCGGCGGGGGAGTACTAGCTCTTGAAGCTCACCAAGCCCCTCCTGGCACTTGCTGGCACTGGGTGAAGCAGAACAACGGCGGGAGCTTGCTGCTCCGGTTCCCACCTCAGCAGCAGCGCTGGCAAGGCCAGATCACCGTGGCCATCTGGAGCCTGCCCCGCGATGAGGACGCCTTGCTCCGCGATCTGGGGAAATGATACAGCATAGTCCAGCAGGGCGGGATCGACTGGACCCCGGCATGCCGGAGTTTCTCCGGGGCGGCGCGCCCTCCTTTTGCGCCAGGCGTATCGAGCCATGAATAACCAGGCTTTGACTCTGCCGCGCCGCGGATGGAAAGTGCCCGTCCGCGGAGTTCTCCTTGCGGTCATCGGACTCTGTGTTGCTACGGCTTGGGCACTCCCGGAGTCGCCTCAGGGGCGTTCCCTCTTGGGAGTCATCGCCTTTCTTAGCCTGGCTGCCGCCTGTTCAACGCGCTTGGAGGCAATCCAATGGAGACCGATCGTCGGGGGAATGATCCTGCAAATCACTCTGGCGGTACTGATTCTCCGCGTCCCGGCCGTGTATGACTTCTTCGTGGCGACCAGTGATGTCATCCGGAAGTTCATCGAATTCTCTGACGCCGGTGCCTCCTTCGTCTTCGGGCCATTGGTGCAAGCGGAACAATTGGAAAAGGGGCTGGGACTGTCTCAGGGGGGCGGTTTCATTTTTGTCGTCAAGGCCTTGCCCGCTGTCATTTTCGTCTCCTCGTTTTTCACGGTCTTGTACCATTTGGGGATTCTGCAACGGGTCGTCCGGCTGTTTGCCTGGATCATGGTGCGGATCATGGGAACCAGCGGCGCTGAAAGTCTTAGCGCCACCGCCAATGTGTTCATGGGTCAAACGGAGGCTCCGCTGATTGTGCGGCCGTACATCCCGGCGATGACCCGTTCGGAACTACTCGCCTTGATGATCGGGGGCATGGCGACGATAGCCGGGGGCGTCATGGTGGCCTACATCGCCATGTTGGACAAAATCGGCATGGGGCAGCAGGCCTATGCCCTCTTGGCGACCAGCGTCATGGCGGCCCCCTGCGGACTTTACCTGGCGAAAATCCTGCTTCCAGAGACGGAAGAGCCGCTGACACGGGGTCAAGTCAAAGCGAGTGTGGAACGCAGTCATGCTAATGTCATCGATGCGGCAGCGGAAGGAGCCAGCCAGGGCATGAAACTGGTGCTGAATATCACCGCCATGCTCATCGCCTTCATTGCGTTTGTGGCCCTGATCAATCACGTATTGGCTCGAATCGATGGCTGGCTCGGATTGCAAGCCGCAGCCGGCTGGTCCGGACCGCTCAGCCTGGAACGGTTGCTCTCCTGGCTCTTTTACCCCGTGGCCTTGTTGTTGGGCGTTCCCGCGGGCGATGCGGCAGCGGCGGGAGAACTCCTCGGCGTCAAGCTGGCCCTCAACGAATTCGTCGCCTACGTCCTGTTGGCCGAAAAATATGGGGACCAACTCCAGCCGCGGACCGTTGCACTCCTGGCTTACGCCTTGACAGGCTTTGCCAATTTCGCTTCGATTGGCATCCAGTTGGGAGGAATCGGCAGTATGGCTCCCCAGCGGCGCGGCGAGCTGGCTCAACTCGGCCTGTTAGCCCTGCTCGGAGGTTTTCTCGCCACCTTGATCAACGCGGCGTGGGCAGGCCTGCTCCTTCCCTGAGCGGAGCTAAAGCTCGGCCACACCTTGGTGCCTCTCCGTCTCTTCTACCTGCTGATCGGCGCACCGCCTTGATCCAGACATATCCACGGTTACGCTTGGCTGCCTCCTTTCTTTCACCCCTGCTATCGTAGCTCATCGTCCTGGGGAAGGATTTGGAATCCAGCAGAGTTGCCATCCGGGGCTGAATCCAGCAGAGTTGCCATCCGGGGCTGAATCCAGCAGAGTTGGCATCAGAGGCCGGGTGCCTGGCTGCGAGCCGGCCAGTATTTGACACTGCCATCGCGGGCAAAGGACAACAGAGCCGAAGCATCGGGTAGAAATTGCAGGCGGATGATGCGTTCGACATGACCGGTCAACCGGGCACGTTCCTGTCCGGTTTGGGGATCACTGAGCACCACGACGCGGTCATGCCCGCCGCTGGCCAATGTACGTCCGTTTGGGCTAAAAGCTAGGGCATAGACCGCTCCATCGTGTCCTGTGATGTCGGCCTGCCAGTCCAAGGTCCTCTCGGATGGTTTCCAGGAGGCGACTCGGACCAGGCCGTCGGCTTGGGCGATGGCCAGCCAATTGCCTTGAGGGCCACCCCAAGCCAAGGCGGTGATGCGTTCGCGTAGCTGCCGCTCTAACACCACCCGACCCTCTCGATCTAGGATCACGAGTTGGTTCTCGATAGCCAACGCGAGGTAGCGGCCTGTGGGATCGAAGACGCATTCCCGTGCGGGTTTCTGCTTCTCGGTGGTGTAAAGGCGGCGGGGGGAGCTACCTTTGCCGGCCGGTTTCGCTCCCAGACGCAAAGGGTCCCACGCGGGCAGCTCCCAGAGCCAAACTCCGCCCGCCTCGAGCAGAGCTGCCGTCCGGCCCGCGGCATCGACGGCCACGGCATATACCGGACTATTCCAGGGAATCGCCAGCGGGTCGTGAAACCTGAGTGTTTCCCCCCCTGACCAGTCCATTCGCAGCCATAACGCCACGAGGTTCCTTTTACCCGCCTCGGTCCCGATCTCGAAGGAAGTGAGGGCCAGTCGGCCATTGGGCGTCAAGGCGAGAGCGAGAACATGGGGACCTGGCCGCCCTGGACCCCAATCCCATTGTTCCAGAGGAAGGAGAATCTGCCGCAGACGGAATCGATCGCGCAAGTGGGACGGCCAAAGTCCGGCGACAATGTTTCCTTCTCCTTGCGCCCCACGGGAGGCCATGAGAATCAATCGGCCATTGGCACTAGCCGTTACCAATTCGACCACATCCTCCGGGGACAATTCCACGGTCTCACAACGTTGAGGTTGTGTCCTCCATATCCGCGCCGTGCCGTCACTACTTCCGGAGATCAGTTGCAGGCGATCCGGGCTGAAAGCCAAAGTCACCACACTTTGGGCGTGTCCGTGGAGCACGGTCAATTCTCGGCCCGTTGTATCCCAGAGGCGCACCGTCCGGTCGAAACTACCGGAGGCCAGCCACTCGCCATCAGGACTGAAAGCGAGGGAATAGATGGCGGCAGTATGGCCGCTGAGCCGCCGGGGCGGGCGCTCGGGATGGGCCAGGCGAATCAGTTGAATCAGGGGAGTCGCTCCACTGTCAGCAAAAGCCAGGTGCTGGCCGTCCGGGGAAAAGGTGACAGCGCGGATGGGAGCCGTGGATTTGAATTCCACCTGAAGGCGGCTGCCATTCCCTTCCCACACCCGCACGTAGCCGTCCGTTCCGCCGCTGGCCAATCGGCGGCCATCCGGGGCGAAGCTCAGACTGGTGACCTCCGCGATGAAGGGTCGTCCCTCCACCTTCGTTTTGTTGGGGTCAGGGTGGGCCTCGATGGGACGGTCCAACAGCATGGGCAGGCGGTCGGAACGCGGCGGGAAGCGGACAGCCGGAGCGGCACTACCCACCAGAGCGCTCCAGGCCATCACTTCAGCCAAGGGAGGATGGACCGCGGCGAGATTCCACCAGCAGAGCGTTCCATCCGCAGCGCCACTGACGAGCAACCGGCCATCCGGACTGACTGCGAGGGCGGTGACAGCCGCCCCTCCATGCGCTTGGAGCACCTCCCAACGCGGACTTTTCAGGCGCAGGGGACGTACCCACGGACGTAGCGGGCGCAGCAGGTCCAGGGAGCGTTGGGTCTGCTGGAGCAACGCCACGGGCAACTCCCACAGCCGGATGGCTCCGTCCTCTCCCGCGGTGATGAGCAAGGCTTCATCGGGAGTGAAGGCCACAGCCGTGATCCGACCCGAATGGGCGGAGCCGACTAACCAGGTCCGGCCGCTATTCGGGTCCCAGACGTGGACATGTCCCCGATCATCTCCACTAGCGACGAAGCTGCCGCGGGGGGACCAAGCCACAGCGCGGATAGGCGGCGCTGGCCTGGTTTCGAGATGCTGATATTCCACCACCTGCCGTTGGCACAAGCGATGGAGGTAGGCCCAGGTGAAATCCCGGAGTTCGGGGGGACAGCGTTGGGGGTCCTCCAGCAACCGAACGGCACGGTAGGGGTCGTATTCCACCACGGTCGCAATTTGCATCAGTTGCAAGGCGTAGTTGGAGCGGCGGCGTTCCTCGATCTCGCGTTGCAAGCGGGCATTGCTCTCTTCGGCTTCGCGCCGTTTTTGGGCGTTTTCCAGGGCCAGGCGTTCGGCTTCCTGGCGGGCTTGGGCTTCATCTTGCCGGGCCAGACGCGCCGCTTCGGCCTCGGCTTCGCGCTGGCGGACCGCTGCCCGCACCTGAAGATAGGCCGTGGTCAAGCCCACCAGCAAGATGACAAGGGAGGTGACCGAGACAGCGGCTAAGGCGCTCCAGACCGGATGGCGGCGGACCCACCGCGCGATGCGCTCCGGACCGGACAAGGGGCGTGCCAAGATCGGCTCGCCATCGAGAAAACGCCGCAGATCCTCCGCCAGCGCGGCGGCATTGGGGTAACGACGGGACGGCTGCTTTTCCAGACACTTCAGGCAGATGGTCTCTAGGTCCAAAGGGATACTTGGCCTGAGACGGCGCGGGGGAACTGGCTCGTCATGCAGAACTTGCAGGATGATGTCGAGGGGGCTTTCCCCCAGAAAGGGGGGCCGGCCGGTTAGCAATTCGTAAAGGATGGCGCCGAGAGAATAAATATCGACTGCGGGTCCAATGTCCCGGTTTCTCCCCGCGGCTTGCTCCGGAGCGATATAGCTTGGAGTGCCCATGACGGCCCCGCTGCGGGTCCCGCCACTCCCGCTTTCCTCCAGCCGCTTGGCCAGGCCAAAGTCCGTGATTTTGGGTTCCAAATCACGAGGTAAGGGCCAAGGGGGGGAATCGCTCGTGATGCTCTCGGGGGAAAATACCTCGGTGGAGGGATAGGGAGCTGCCCCATTGACCCGCCGGAGGAGTACGTTGGCCGGCTTGAGGTCCCGATGGATCACCCCCCGGCTGTGGGCATACTGCGTGGCTTGTGCCAACAGCAGGACCAGCTCGGCGGCTAGATGGGCCGGCCAGGGACCGCGCTGCAAATGGGTCGCGAGGTTCCCCCCTTCCACATACTCCAGGGCCAGATACAGATGCCCCCCCGCTTCGCCGATCTCGTAAATCTGAACGATATTCGGATGCTGCAAGGCCGCTACGGCCTCGGCCTCCCGGCGGAAGCGGGCACGGGCCTCAGCATCGGCGTGCACACCTGCCAGAATCATCTTCAGGGCGACAATCCGGTTCAGGCTCAGTTGGCGGGCCTTGTACACCACGCCCATACCGCCGCGGCCCAACTCGCCGAGCAATTCGTAGCCGGGCACCTGCGGCACTGGCTCCAGCCGCGCCACGCTGCCGGTCGATTGCCCCTTAGCCGTCTCCCCACCTTCCGGCAACAGTTGAACCAAACTATCCCCGGTTGAGGTCAGTGCTCCGGGTTCCTGGGCATAGCCTGGGTCTGGCGGAGGCAGGGTACTCTCTACCACAAAGGCATGATCTAAGCTCGGACTGTCCGAGGGGGCGGAGGCGGACGAAGATTCCAGCCTTTGCAAGCGGCCAGGGAAGAAAGTTCGGGTCAGTCCTTTGCCCACCGGGTCCAGTTGTTCCACCGGTGCGGCCAAAACCACCGGATCGACCCGCGGTAAGCCGGTCTGATCCTCATGCTGGGGCTGAGACGGCAGACTTTCCCATTGCTCCGTGCCGCACACGGGGCAAGCACGGGGGAGATGGCCGTCCAGCGGCATCACCCACGTATGGCCCTCCGCACAGCGGTACTGATTCGTCATGCCATCGCCTCAGCCGACACAAGTAGCTTCATTATCCACGTTCCCCAGACTGCGGCAAGCCAACCTCAACAGCCGGCCTCCAGGCTTGTGGGATGATTTCAGCCCTCTTTTCCCTCCTGTTTGCTCCTCACCTTTTCTGTTCGCTCCCAGGTTTTGGGGATTGCGCTTTCCAGTTGCTCTGGAGTTTTTTGCGGAAAGTTGGTAATTACCCCCCGCTCACGGATCCCCTGCAATAAGGACGCCAACCTATGAGCCAACCCAACAGCCCTGGGGTTCATCCGACGGCCATCGTCAGCCCCGAAGCCGTCTTGGGGGACGATGTGCGGATTGGCCCCTATGCCATTGTGGAAGGCCCCGTCATCATCGGGGCGGGGACGGTCATCGGTCCCTACGCCCACCTGATCGGTCCTTTGACGATCGGGCGCAACAACCAGATCGGGACCGGTTGCGTGCTCGGAGGCGCTCCCCAACACTTGGGTTATCGCGGAGAAACCACCCAGATCATAATTGGCGACGGCAATATCTTCCGCGAACACGTTACCGTCCACCGGGCCTTGCCCCAAGGAACAGGCCACGGCAGCGGGGTAACGCGGATCGGCCATCGCAATCTGTTCATGGTGGGCAGTCATGTGGCGCATGATTGTACCATTGGGGATGAGTGCATCCTGGCCAATGGCGCTCTGCTCGCCGGTCACGTGACCCTGGCCGACCGGGTTCTCATCAGCGGCAATTCTGCCGTCCACCAATTCTGCCGCATCGGGCGCTTGGCCCTGCTGAGCGGGGTGTCGGCGGTCAGTCAAGACATTCCGCCTTTTTGGGTCATGCAACGCCACAATGAAGTATGCGGAGTCAACGTCATTGGCATGCGGCGCGCGGGGCTATCCACGGCGGACATTCAAGCAGTCCGGCACCTTTTTACCCTCATGTACCGCCAGCGCCTTCCCCTGAGCGTGCTGTTACAACAGAACACCCAGCTTGCGGAGACTTCGCCGGCTGTTCGGGAAGTTCTCGAATTTATTCGCACCTCTCAGCGTGGTATTCCCGGCGCCCATCGCTACCGCGGCTCGGACGAACCCCCGATCGAGACCCACCGTTCCGCCGCCTGACCGCTCGCCCCTGACAATCCCCAATCCTTCCCCTCAGCAATCCGTTTTTTCTGCACCTCGTCTGCCTTTTCCAGGCTAGCCCAGCCCGGATGAGCCTGCTGCACTTGTCCATCCTGATCCACGAAAGGCGGCTCCCTCTGCCAGGCCGCTCTCTGGGTTTTCCTTGTCGCCACTGCTACCGCCCCTACGATATTCAAGACGAGGCAACCAGGGCCATCGATGTTCGGACTTGGACGACCCTCTGAATCATGAGACCCAGGCATGCGTGGGATGTGTGAGTAGCCGCCTCTGCCGTTCGTGCTGTTTTTCGCCAGGGAGAACCTGTTTCGGCCGTTATGGGAGTCCAGAATCACCATCTCCTTGGTGAGGTTCCAGGGGCGTCGCATGAGGCGTGAAGGCGGCGAGGGGCATATCCACGCTGGAGGTGGAAGCGATGCAAACGATAGCCACACTCAAGGCAACTGTGCGAAACGCCCAGGGCACCCGTGCCGCACGCAAGTTGCGCCAACAGGGATTGGTCCCAGCCATCATCTACGGGCACAAGCAGGCGAATGTGGCCGTGGCCGTCTCCCGGCATGACATCGACCATATCGTCCGCGTTCAGCATGCCCGCATGATCACCCTGGATGTGAACGGCCAACAAGAGACGGTCCTCATCCGCGAAGTGCAATGGGACGTCTTCGGCCGTGAGATCATTCATGTGGACTTCGAGCGAAAAAGTGCCGCGGAAAAGGTGAGAGTCGTCGTCCCGATTGAATTGCGCAACGTGCCGAAACAATCCGGCGGAGCGGTCCTGGATCAACCCCTGCACACGGTCCACGTGGAATGCCCTCTGGGCAACATTCCGGAGGCGATCCGGGTCGACATTACGCATCTGAGTGTAGGCCATCCGATCCACGTCAAAGACCTGGTGGTTCCCGCAGGCGTGAAGATTTTGGAGTCGCCGGAGGCAGTGGTCGTACAGTTGAAAGTGCCAGGGGCTGCCGAAACTGCCGCGGCGCCGGCTGCTGAAGCCGCTCCCACTGCCCCGGAAGTCATCAAGAAAGAGCGCAAGGCGGAGGAAGCGGAAGAGAAGTAATCTTTTCTTCCCCAGGCCTCGCTCGCTGGACCCAATAACGGTCCCCCTTCGCGCTGAGGAAGGCGGCGCGAATTGGGCCATACACTGGAGGCAGCGGCCCTCCGCTGGCAGGTTTTAATCTGCTTCCTCCCCGGCGGACTTTCCGGCAAGCGAACGGATTGATCCATGAAAATCGTCGTCGGTTTGGGCAACCCCGGCAATCGTTACGTCGGCACGCGCCACAACGTCGGCTTCGAGGTCATCGACACCCTGGCCCGCCATCTCCAAGTTGGCTCCTTTCGAGAAAAATTTGAGTCCCTCATCGCGGAAGGCAAACGGGGTGATGACACCCTCTTGCTTGTCAAGCCCCAGACATACATGAACTTGAGCGGCCGTGCGGTGCGTGCTCTCCTGGATTTTTACAAGCTCCCCCTCCAGCACCTGCTCGTCGTTTGTGACGACATTCATCTGCCGTTGGGCAAACTGCGGCTGCGTCCCCGCGGTAGCCACGGGGGACACAATGGCCTGCGGGACATCCAACTCCATTTGGGCACGGAAGAGTATCCGCGCCTGCGCATCGGGGTGGGGGAGCCAGAACCGGGAGAGGCCGTCGATCATGTGCTCAGCCGCTTCCGGGCCAGCGAGCAACCGATCATAGCCGAGGCGATCGCGCGCGCCGCCCAAGCCGTGGAATGTTGGGCCGAACGAGGCCTCGAGGCGGCCATGAACCGCTTCAATGCTCCGGACAAACCAGCGAAACGCTCCTCTGCCCGCTCTCGGCCCTCCCCCCAACCTTCCTCCGCCTCTTCGCCGCCCGCCTCGAAAGCTAACCCCGATCCGGAAACTCTGACCGTCATGACCGCGCCCATCCCCGTCGCACAGCCGGAGCAGGAGGCGCCCCCCCCTGCCCCCTCCGAAGACTCCTCTCCGCCTTCCCACGAGGCCGCCTCCCCTTCAGATTTCGGCACCTCTGGCAATCCTCCGGCCACTTCATAGATCAATATTCCCCTACGTATGTGGCAACCCCTCTTCCGCTTCGGGGAGGAAGAGGTCAGCGACGGACCGGTTTCACAGCGGCCGTGTTCTGTCGTTGCATCCACGGTTCCAGACTGCCTGCGCTGGCAGTCCCAAAAGTGAGGCTAACCATGCCAGTCAACACCTACGAAACGATGTTGCTCCTGGACCCCACCAAGGTCAGTACGGACAGCGAGGGAGTCCTCAAGCATTTGCATGCCCTCTGGGAACGGCATGAGGCGAAGATTCTCGTCAGCCGCCCTTGGGACTACAACCACAAATTGGCCTATCCGATTCGCAAGTTCAAAAAAGGGGCGTATCACGTCATCTATTATCAGCAGGACAGCCAAAAACAGCGGGAACTGGACCGTGATATCAAACTCCAGGAAGGCCTCGTCCTGCGCCATCTGACAATCCGTTTGCATCCCAAATGGGTGGACGCCATGCTCAACGTGGCACGCGAGGATCATTCGACGGCCTTCGCTCTGCGGGGCATGCGTGAAGATGTACCTTTGGCAGAAGACGTGCCTCCCTCAGCGACCCCGGACAGCGGAGCCGCCGAAGCTCCTCCAGCTTCCACTCCGACTCCGGCCCCGACGCCTGCACCCACCCGCCGCTCGCGCCGCAGCGCGGAGGGTGCCGATAAATCGGAATAAACCGCATACACCCACCCTGAAGTTCTCGTGCTCCCGCGAGTATTGACAAAACCACCGTTGTTGACGAAACCATCGTTCTCATCGCTCCGTCCCGCTCGATGGCCTCTACCTGAGCGGGGGCAAGGAATTGCCTACCTGTTTCTCCGGTAAGATAGGATTGATGCCATTTTTTCCGCGCGAGGTAAGGCAACAGGCTCGCTTCTTCCTGCCTGATCCTTGGAGTTGTTCCATCTTCCCGCCCTTCCCGGAATAGTAGGATTGTGCTGGCAGTCAATTTCTCCGACGCCCGCACCTACGGGGTATCCGATGTTCTAAACCCCTCGGCTGATTTTTTTCCACCTACGGACCTTGCGATGGACAGGTGGGTGTGGGATAGTTGGTAAGAGGATGGCGTCTCAACCGTTTCCCAGAGTCTGAACCGTATCCCCTAGCGAGACCCATCCGAGAGGAGGTCGCACCATGGCGACGTTGAACAAAGTGATGTTGATTGGCCGGCTGACCGACAATCCGGAAGCTCCACGCACCCTTCCCAGCGGCAACACGGTCATCAAGTTCCGCTTTGCCGTCGGGCGCAGCCGCAAAAATCCCCAAACCGGGCAATGGGAAAACGATCCCAACCCCCTCTACATCGATTGTGAAGCCTACAGCCGGCCGGACACACGCCGCAATCTGCCCGAACTGATCTACCAATATGCGCGCAAGGGAGACCCGCTCTACATTGAGGGGCGGTTGCAACTCGACCAATGGGAAGACAAAAACGGCGGCGGCAAACGCTCCAAACACAAAGTCGTGGTGGAAAGCATCGAATTCCTGGGCAGCCGCAATCCCGATGGCCCGCCTCCCGCCCCGGCCAACCGTTCCAATTCCCGCGTGACCGCCTCTGCTCCCCACGATGAGGAATTGCCGGACTCCTATACCCCGGATACCCCCTCCACCGGCCAAGAGGATGAGGACCCCATTCCTTTCTGATCCGCAGATTCTGATACGCAGATCATCCGCCCCTGAAGCGTGGCCGCTGGCTTAAGCCAAGGCCACGAGCAGGACCTGCCGGGAGGAATTACGCCCCCCTGCGGACAGTGGCCGGATTGATCCCTAAGATGACAAATCCCGGTACTGTATGCGCGAGGGGACATAGCTCACCCAATGGAAAAGAGTCCGCCCGGCATCGCATCCGCGGCGGATTCCTAAGGAGTAATTTCCATGGCCAAGAAAAGCTCAGCCAAGGCAGCCGGTCAAGCCGCGACAACCGCTTCCACCCAACGCCAGCCCAAAAAGAAAATCAAAAAGCGGCAACAGGTGAAAAAGGACCCGCATGGCAACGTCTTCGTCGTGCTAGTCCAGGATGTTCCTCATCTCGGACGGCAAGGAGAGGTCGTGCGGGTTCGTCCCGGCTATGCCCGCAATTACCTGTATCCCTACGGATTGGCGGTACCCCCCACCGAGGAAAACCTCCGCCGCTTGGAACAGTACAAGATTCAGGTCCAGAAAGCACGCGAAGCGAAAATCGCGGACCTCAAGGTGTTGGCCGAGCAACTCTCCCGCCTGCCCGTTATCACCATCGAAGCCAACGCCAACGAAGAAGGCCATCTCTATGGGTCGATCGGTCCGGTCGAAATCAGCAAATACCTCAAGGGGAAGAATCTGCTTGTCGAACCGGAAATGATCCGCATGGAGCAGCACATCAAGGAGGCCAACACCATCGTCGAAGTGCCGGTGCACCTGGGCTATTCCATCGAAGCCAAGATTCAGGTCGCCGTTATCGCCGCGACCCGGCGTTGAAAAGCCGTCAGGACGAACCGGGAACAACAGCCAACACAAGCCTTCCCAGCGGCGTGGGCCAGCACATTCCCCCACCAGGGTCGGAAAAAAAAAGACCAGGCCCAAGGACTATATTCCGGAAGACACGATGGGCGGCGCGCTGACTCCCCCGGCTGACTGGTTTTTGACCAGTTGAAAAACCTGCACCAAAAAGCGGTAGGTGAATTCCTCGATCCCCTCGGCGTTACTTTCGCGATTCCCCGCCACGTTCAACACAAAAATGTTATTTTGGACCAGCCATTGGAACACCTCTTCCGGCGTCACTTTCACTTTGGAACGCGGGGATTTCGGATACGGGATTTTCAATAAGGGCCGCTGGAGTTCTTCGGCATAGCGGAGAGTGGCAGCCACACCATCCGCATTCCAGCGACTGGCGATACAGAGCGTGCCCCGAGCAAATTCCACATTCCGACGTGTTCGCTTGGTGTATTCGCTTGTGGGTAAAGCCAGCATGCCGTAGAGCCGCTCGTATTCGGGCTTCGGGCCATCCTCGGTCAGAAAACCTTTCGGCATCCAGCCGCCCGTAGGTATGCCACAGGCTTTAGCGGCCTTCAAACCTCCCAAATCCGCACCCGTCTGCCCCCCGGAAATCACCCGCTTCAACTCAAATGCCGCCATGATTGCACCCCCCGGAAGTCCTGGATACCCCCCCCGCTGGCAAGACGAACCTGGACATGATGGAATGAAGGCTTCGTCCCCCTTGTGTTTATTCTACAGCAGCGATAGCACAACTGTCTTTTGATCTGACGGTAGCGCTCGTGTGATCACTCGATGGCCAGGCCCCGGCCTCAGCGACGCCGGATGGACTACACCACCAACCTTGCAATCGCCCTTCCCCGTCTAGCACAATCAGGATATGTTAGGCACCCGCGGAGCAGGACAGGTTAGGGTGTAAGGTCCGCGGCAACGAGCGGGATTCGCCGCCCGGACCGCCCTGTCCTGCCCCAGAGTTTGAGTTGTTGATGTCGCCGGAAGGCAGAGTAAGATGTCCGACGGACTGAATGAGCGTGCTTTACCCCATAACCTTGAAGCGGAAAAAGGGGTCCTGGGAGGCATTCTCCGCGACCCTGACGAATTGCCGACCGTGCAACAGTTGTTACGTCCTGACAATTTCTATCTCGATGCGCACCAGAAGATCTACGCTGCCATCCTGGAGCTGGCCAACGAGAACCTTCCCATCGATCTGGTCATGCTCCATGAGCGGCTGAAGCGGAACAAACAACTGGAAGATGTGGGAGGCGCCCTTTATCTGACCGAATTGTGGGAGGCGGTTCCTACAGGGGCGAATGCGGAATACCATGCCCGCATCGTGCGGGATGCCGCCATGGTGCGCAGCCTCATCCACGCGGGCACGGAAATCCTCCGGGAAGCCTACGAACGCACACAATCGGCAGATGAGTTGGTCGCCCAGGCGGAACGCCGCATCATGGACATCGCCAGGGCGGGCTTGATTGGCGAAACCAAGACCCTTTCGGAAGCCATCCATGAAGCCTTCGCCCGCATCGATGCCCGGACAGGACGGGACAGCAGTCAATTGGCGGTGAGCGGCCTGCCCACCGGTTATGTGGACCTCGACAACCTCCTGGCAGGATTGCAGAACTCCGAGTTGATTGTCATCGCTGCCCGTCCGTCGGTCGGAAAAACCGCCTTTGCTCTCAACATCGTCCGCAATGTCATCACCAATTACGATGCCGCCACTCATGGGGGTGAAGCGGGTCCGCCGGTACTCTTTGTCAGTTTGGAGATGACCCGAATCGAACTGGCGGAACGCCTCCTGTGCTGCCAAGCACGCGTCGATAGCCACAAGGTTCGCAAAGGCACACTCCACGCCGAGGATATTCAAAAGTTGATGGACGCGGGCGATGTGCTACGCCGGGCCAAATTGTATCTGGACGACACCCCCTCCCGCAGCATGATGCAGATCGCCGCTCTGGCTCGACGGCTGATGAAAAAACACGAGAAGGAAGGCGGTTTACGCCTGGTGGTCATCGATTACTTGCAACTGATCGAGCCAGAGAATCGCCGTGATCCCCGGCAGGAACAGGTGGCGCAGATCAGCCGGCGCCTGAAGTTCCTAGCGCGAGAGCTGGGCATTCCCGTCGTCGCCCTGGCGCAGGTCAACCGCGCCTCTGAAGAACGGCAAGACCATAAACCGCGCCTGGCCGATCTGCGCGAATCCGGCAGCATCGAGCAGGACGCCGACACCGTGTTGATCCTCCACCGCCCCGGACGTTACGAAGGCTCGCAGGAGGACAATATCTTGGAGGTCATCGTCGCCAAGCAGCGCAACGGCCCCACCGGAGAAATCACCCTCACCTATCTCAAGCCCTACAACCGCTACGAGAATTACATCGCGGATATCAGTTACAGCGGAGACGGCTTATGACCGTTCCTCAGGACGGTTTGCTCTGGCCGGTTCGCCCGCTGGAGCGTGTTCGGACGGCGTCGGTTCCGGAGCGAAGGAAGACGCCGAGCCGGGTTGGGATGACGGCCGCGGTCGACTCAACCAATACAAAAGGGCTTTCACCTCGAAAGGCTTCAAGTCCGGCTTGAGGGAAAGAAGTCGGGCGGCGATGCCCGTGAGATGAGCGGCAGCCCAACTCGTCGCTGGTTCTGTGGCAAAGGGACCGAGATAGCCGCGCCCGTGGGCTTGAAACTCCACCTGATCCCGCAAGCAATAGGCGAATTGGAGCGGATCCGGGAAAAGGGCCTTATCGACGGACAACAAGGGGGGGGCAAACGCCGCGGGGTAGCTGCGCGTGAAAGGATGGTCATTATGGGCCGCCGCGACCACCAAAACATCCCGATAATAGGCTTCCTCGACCATCTGGAGCAATTGCCAGCGCCGCGCGGGGGGTTGCAGGCGCTGTTCCACGATTCCCAGGGACAAATTGATGATTTTCACCTGCCACACATCCAAAGCGTGCCGGAGTGCCGCCAGAACTGTCTCAATAGTGGTCCCTGACCCCACCGCGAAAACGTCCGCCGAGAAGAGTTGAACCCGCGGAGCCAGTGTCACAATGATGTCCGCCACTGTGGTCCCATGTGGACTGGATTGCCGCCCCTGGTAGGGTAATGGCGGGCCATGAGGGCGGAAGATGGCCCCTTCCACGTGTGGAGGCTCCCTGCCCCGCTGGCGGGCGCGTTCCGCAAGCACAGACCACTCGATTCCCGAATCGACCACGGCCACCCGGATTCCCTCCCCCGTGGCCCGGCTGTCCTGAAGCAGTCGTTCCGGAGTCAGTTGGAGAAGCACAGACTCAATCAGGTTCAGGGATTCCATAAGCAAGCGGAGTCATTGCGGAAGCAGAAAGAATGCCGTGGCTGGTGACTCTCCCTCTGCCCCTACGGGCCGTGACGGACAGGTTCTCATCCTCTGGCGAGCATCAAGAGTGAGTCCAACTCACGTCGAGTAGCTGCCGGAGGTCCCGGATCATGCGTGTGCAGTATTCCACGGCCCGCACGCCGTGCTGGCGGGAGAGAGTTCGCACCTCTTCGAGCAACTGGATCACAGCCTCGGAATCTTTCTCCGCTGCTCCCGATTGCGCCAGCCCTTGTTTGATGTGCTCCAGCACTTCGGGCGGCGGTTTGTCTTCGTGCAGCAGGTCGCGGACCCGTTCGCTGGCTTGCAAAGCCGCAGCTAGGGCATCGATGAGCAACCTCTGTCCCTGCCGTTCCGCCAGGCTTCGCCGTAACAGGTCCACTCCTAGATCGGCTGTCGCCCGTGCTACTTCCATATCTTCCGGACTGAATTCAGCGCCGGCCTTGTCGAACAACTCGATGGCTCCGACGATGCCCTCGCCGATGGCCATGGGTGCGATCAGCAGCGTCCGGCGCTCCCGTTCCACGGGCAACAACTGGAGAGCCTCGCTGGCACTCGGTATCGGCTCGGACAGCAGGATCGGTTCCTGGCGGCTCAGAGCGGCGGCTACCAACGTCTGGCGGAACGGCACGGCCTCGACTTCCAGAAGCGCACCATCGGGCTGATACAGCATCCATCGACCGCCGAGCGGCACCCCCTCCGGAGGGCTGACATACACCACCAATAGCCCATCGGCCGCTTTGGTGATTCGGATGGCCCAGCGGAGAAGATCCCGCGCTGCGTCGGGAATGGGAACGGGGTCTTGGAGAACAGCGGCCGCCTGGACATAGGGGATGATTTGTTCGACGGCGTCCCGGAAAGCAGCCAAGGAGCGTTGCAATTCCCGTTGCCGCTTCAGGGGGCGGATACGTGCTAACTGCCGCCGCACCGCCGCCAGAAACGACTCGCGCGTCAAGTCCACATTTTTGTCCAGATAATCCCGCACCCCCATCCTCAAGGCTTGCAGAGGCGTGGCCTGATGGGCAAAGCCTGTCACCAGAATCGCTGTGATTTCCGGTTGAAACTCCACCAGGTCTTCCAGAAGTTGCAAACCGTCGCTGCCCGAACCGAGATTCCAATCCAGAATGGCCAAATCGATGACCTGCTGGCTGGCGATCCGCAAGGCAGCCTCAGCATCCGCTGCGCTGAAAACTGTGACTCCAGGTCCCAGCTCAGCCAGCCACTCCGTGAAAGTCCGCCGGACACTTTCTTCATCATCGACGACCAAAATAGCTTCACTCATGGAGTCTGCTACCACTTGCCGCGGATCGTTTCACTTCCCCAAGCGGAACGAAAGCCCTGAATCGCACGGACCGCAAGCCTGGTTTCCATCGTCCACCCTGCAATCCGTTACAATCATACGCAGGTCGATCCGCCGAACTAGCATCATTGCAGTATATTGAACAACATAGAGGGACCATTCGGCAGGCTTTTCGCAAGGCATCCGGCGACTCGGCGATGAGTTTTTTCCCAGCAAGTACAGGAGTTGAAGAGATGACCGCCATCCTCTCCGACGAAGCCATCCGCACCTACCACGACAAGGGATACTACCTGGCTCGCGGCTTTTTCGATGCGGAAGAGATCGATCTGCTGCGCCGCTCTGCCAAGGAGGATCACGATCTGGACAAACATGCATTCGGGCGCGCAGATGGAGAAGGCGGCGTTGTTCGTCTCTCGCTGTGGAACCATCCCGGCGAGGGCATCTACGGTATGTTCGCACGCTGCGAACGGATGGTCCGCAGTTGCGAAAAAATCCTCGGCGGCGAAGTCTATCATTACCACTCGAAGATGATCCTGAAAGACCCGAAAGTGGGGGGAGCCTGGACGTGGCACCAGGACTACGGTTACTGGTATCAAAACGGCGTATTGCTACCCTGGCTGGTCAGCGTTTTCATCGCCGTGGACCCGTGTACGCGCGAGAATGGCTGCTTGCAAGTCATCGAGAACTCTCACCACTGCGGACGGATCAATCACGTTCTCACCGGCGAGCAAGCCGGGGCGGACCGCGAACGCGTCCAGGAGTTGCTCAAGCGCCCCCAGCTATTCCCCCATCGCTACATTGAAATGGAACCGGGGGATGCCTTATTCTTCCATTGCAACCTCCTGCATCGCAGTGATCAAAACAAAAGCGATCAGCCGCGCTGGGCAATGATCTGTTGCTACAACGCCGCCCGGAATGATCCCTATAAGGAAAGCCATCATCCGCGTTACACCCCTCTCCACGTCGTGCCCGATGCGGCCATCAAACAGGTCGGTATCCGCCGGTTCGCACCGGACGATGCTGTCGCCTGGCTGGACGGCAACCGGGATGTCAGCGCCCGTTCCCTCGCCGAGCAGCCTCAATAACCTTCGCCACTGGTCGTTCGAGGCTCAGGCTTTTTCCCTGTGATGCAGGCACTCCCGGTGCAGCGCTCCACAGCCTCCGAAGGTGACCCGCCCTGAAGCGTGCTGCGGGTTTATCGCCGCGGCCCGCTGCCACCAGGCCGGACTCCGCCGCCAGGCCGAACGCCTCCGGGCAGGCCGCCGCGGGGAATGCCACCGCCAGGAATGCTGGGAATCCCGGAGACACTCGGACGCACCGCAGGAGGAATAGTGCCAGGCGACGACGGCCGCACCGCCGGCGGCACGGTTCCTGGCAACGAGGGACGCACCGCAGGAGGTAGTGAACTCGGAGTAGGGGGGCGGATGACACCAGAACTTGGCGGAGGATTCGTCCCCCCTGCTGGAGTCACAGGAGCAGGTCCAGGACGGCTCGCCGGTGGTACAAATGAACTGGGCCGGGGCGTGATCGGCCCTCCAGGTCGGTTGTTCTCTTCAGGAGTTATGAGGCCCGGCGAAGGTGAGGAAGGCGGGTTCAGGGTTGGTCGGGGCGCTGGCGGCGGATTGGGAGCGGGAGAGGTAAGAGGGGAATGGGGACGCACGGATGGCGGAGGGGCGCTGCCGCCTGGCCCTTGGGAAACGCTTGGGCCTTTGGAACCAGCGGGGGGCACAACCGGCCGATTGGGAGGTGTTGGTGGGGAACTGTTCCCGGCGCCGGGAACCTGTCCGACTCGCCCCGCAGCCGGACTATTCGTCGAAGGATTAGGCCGCACACTCGGCGGGGGATTGGAAACCACTGCACCGGGAATACCACTCGTTGCGGGGGGACGGTACTGAGTGGTGGCGTTGGTCCCGTTGCGCGTGGCGGGTACACCGGAAACCGCGGCAGGTCTAGAAGGCTGCTGAACTCGACGTACTGTGTTGGCTTGTTGAAGCGTGCGGACCACTTGCTCGGCCGGTTGGACCACCCGGTTTTGCTCACGTTGGACCACCTGACGAGCCGTGGCTCTCGCCGCGGCTGCCGCCGCGTTCGCTACACCGGCTGTTATGCCACTGCGCTGTATCACCCCGTTATTGGCGGAAACAAGTCCCGACATCGAACGGACTGCCCGCTGACCGGTCCCGATGCTGTTTGCCAACGCAGCGGTCTGCACTCGTCCCCGCCAGTTGGGATTATTCCGATTCAGCCAGCAGTAATGCCGCCAGAGGGGATTCCAGCATCCGAATCGACAGCACCACCAGGGGCAGTAACCGCCCGGCCAACCCCACCATCCGCCATACCACAATCCGATCCCTACACCCACGTTCCAAATCGGCGGCCAGTAGAGACTCGGATACCACCACCACGGTGTGTACCACCACGGATCCCACCAGTTGCCGTAGTAGTAGTAATTCCAACCCGGCCCAATGTAGAGCGAGGAAAACAACCCGCCCCAACCCCAGCCCCAACCCAACCCTAGACTCAACGCCAAGCGTGGCCGCCACCGCCAACCGGGTGTCAACCAGACGGGTTGGGTGAAATAGACCGGTGTGTAAACCACCCCGCGCCATTCCAGCGGGTAATCCCAATAGCCCGGTACATACAAATAGCCGGAGCCGGTGTACAGGTATTGGGGTGGATGCCACATCATCACGCCATGAGCATAAGCCCAATACCCCGCTCGCCAGACATAGCGCCCATCGCGATATTCCCAGTGGCCCGGAACCCAAACGGCAGTGTCGCTCGGAGGCGGCGTGCTCGGTCCGCTTTCCACCGGCGACGGCGGCGGCGGTAGGTCCACACGCCAGCTACTCATGCTGGCTGGACGCCAAAAACCGGGGCGGTACACCCACTGGCCATTCTCCGCGTACCACTTCCCCGGTTCCCAAACCCGATCCGGCGGAACATTCCGCCAAAAGCCGCTAATCCAGATGAAGTCCTGCCGTTCCTTATCCCAGTACCAGTAACCGGGAATCCATTGGACATTTTCGCCTTCCGGTTTGCTCTCCGGCGGCTCTTCCGGTACGGGCGGCGGAGGAGCTTTGGGGGCCGTCAACCCTTCCCCGCGTGTCGGACCTCCCGGCTCCGCAAAGGCTTCGTGAATCGGCCCCTTCTCCAGGGGTTGAACCCCCGCTTCTGCCGCCGGGGCCGCCTCTCGCGGTGCCGGCAAGGAGGATGGATTTTCTTGGCCCCATGCTGAACCGGCTCCAACCAGCAAGCTCACGAAACCCCATCCGAGAATGACTACGGGGGTGAAATCCCAGGGTCGGCGGCACATAATCTTCCCCCCACTACCAGAGATGCTCTCATCTCATTCTCATTGTACCCCCGCTCTCCAGAGTCCGCGCTACCCAATGCTGGAATTTCCGGAGTAGTGTCGAAACGCAGGAATGACGCGGGTAAGTCCTCTGTTCACCCGCTTACCTCCCTGCTCAATCCCTATCCGAAGCATGTTTTTGGATCACCGATCTACTGGCTGCACTGGCGCTCGCGTGATCTGAGCCGAACATTCCCGAAGGACGGACAATACGGAAGCTAACAGGAGCGCCTAGCTCGATCGATGACCCGCACGAGTGCCCCAAAGGAATTGCCCTTGTGCGGGATCGAAGCTGAGAATGCAATGGATGACGTAGAGGATTCCCAGACATCCGAGGAGTCGATTCGCGGAATGACTACCCACGAACTCTGGCCGAGAAAAAACCATCCGCCATGCCGCGTGTAGCCGCTTTATTGCTTTTGGCCGCTCTGTTCACCGTCCTGGTGGCCGCTCGTTTCCAGGCCAGTGATTTGGAGCGGCTCACCGCTGTGGGCAGTGTCCTCCAGCGACAGATCCAACCCCTCCTCCCTGAGACGGAACGATTCCGGCAACTCGCCGGTGAGTGCTGGCACCATTGGCCACATCGGCCTGTGGATGATTTGCGGCATCGCTTGGCGACGGATGCCCGATTGCAAGGGATCGCCGTCACCATCGTCGACGAGGACAACTCCATACGCTTACGTGGGATTGTACCTTCCGAAGAAATCCGTCAAATCATCCAAGAACTGGCCACACATACGCTGGGAATTGAAGCCATTGTCGATGAATTAGCCGTCGTCGCCCCTCAGGCGGCTCCATCCCCGGAAAATCTTACCTCGCATTGATTGACAATAAGACATATTCAACATTTCCGTGCCCAGAAACACTTTTCCAGGAAAGGGCAGCATATTATTTCCGAACATTGAACATCATACATATCATCGTCTGGCATTTGAAATCAAAAAATTCGGGCCACGACTAACTCCATCGTGACCCGAATTATGCCCTGATTTGACGGCCAAAGCTTGGACATCCAGCGAGCAGCGGACCCATAAAACGTACTACAGCTCAAGTCATCACGGGAAATTGATGACCGTCAAGTTGGCTGGCGCGGTCCAGGGTGTCGGCAATGTATCCCCCACCACGTGATTCCCGCCATCCAGAAGTGATCCAAAACCGACCGTCACGTTGGAGGCACCCCAATTATTTAGAACCTTATCATCACCATTACCCAACAGCGCGATAAGCAAGCTCATGATAGCATCCTCCATGAATATTGCATCGTTGTTATCTCCAGTGTCGATTATAGTTGTCTGTAGATCGACTGTGGGCCCACCCACCGTCGTGCTAGGTGCACCAAAGCGAACCAAATCGTCACCGACATCGGTACGGATCACAGTGGTGCCAAACACCTGGAGG
This sequence comes from Thermogemmata fonticola, assembly GCF_013694095.1. Taxonomy (NCBI): domain Bacteria; kingdom Pseudomonadati; phylum Planctomycetota; class Planctomycetia; order Gemmatales; family Gemmataceae; genus Thermogemmata; species Thermogemmata fonticola. The sequence continues at coordinate 115,673 of NZ_JACEFB010000005.1, forward strand.
GTAGCAGTCCCCGAGGTGCCGTTATCGACAAACACTCGATCATTGCCGCCACCGGTGTAAATCAGCAAGTTGTTGCCGACTTGGGACAAACCCGGAATGAAGCGAACCAAATCGTTTCCACCGGCTGTATTGATGAAAAGGTCATTACCAAAGACAGTGCCATTCCCAGCAATATATACCCGGTCAAGCCCACTGGTCAGATAGATATAAGTATTCACCCCCACAGTTGTATTATCGATCACGACAGTATCGTTCCCGCTCGGATCACGGATGAAGAGATTATTGCCAAATCGGCAAGCGCCGATGCGGAGGATGTCATTGCCGTTGCCCATCGTGAAGTAAGCGTTACCGGTGGCGTTCAAGCTCGTGGCTGTCACTTTGTCATCGCCATTGAGCATGTCGACAAACAAATTATCCAAAGTTGGCGGATTATTCGGGCCATTGGGATTCAAAACTATCAATGTTGGTGTATTGGTAACCACCCAACTTCCTGGTGTATTAGGATCCAATGCCAATGTGGTGGCTCCATTGGCTTGTACTTCAATACCCTGATTGGTCATCGTAATGTCGATGTCGTTGGACTGATTGTCCCCTGTGATCTTGATGTCTGCCGTGTTGAAGCCCAGCACAGTGACGGCAGGAACACTGCGGTCTTCGAGCATTTCCACGTGCAACTGCGAGCGTCTGCGAAGCATTTTTCCCTCCTCTGGTTAAACCCTGGCCTCGATCATCCACGCGGATACACAAGATATGTACCCCGCCCAATGCGCGATGCTTCGAGGCCTCACTGTCACTATGCAATTTGCTCATTCCGAGCGGACAGAAAAGCCCTAAAAAACTGACTGAAATTTCCTCCCCCTTGGCTAGCACAAACGCTGCGGTTGTTGTGATTTGCCCCAATAAGCATTTGGCATACAGAGTGCGTAGTACCGCCAAGGCATGTAGGATGGGACGGAGGAATTTTGACGGGGAGAGGAATTTTGCTACGGAAACGTGAAGAAGGCCAACAGTCCCCCTTGCGCAGCATTGTCAAAAATCAGGTCTCAGGTGGAGAAATGAGTCAAGAAATTCCGATTCCGGCATTTTTGTGCCTCTGCTACATCGCAGGACAAGAGGGGGTGTTCTAAAGTTGAGGGTGCAGAGGGTCCCAGGATTTGGCCCGGTTCGCCCCTTTGTGTCGGTTCGCCCGTTGGCCTACATCCTACGCCGGCGAGGTTCCATGACTGCACCAATCCATGTTGCGGAATTTGTGCGTTTGATTCAGCAAAGTGGGGTGGCTGACGAGCGAGCCATTCGGAATCATTTGACGGGTTTGGGGATCGACCTCGAGGAAGGGGATGCACGTTCTGTGGCGGAAATCCTCGTTCGGGATGGGTTGCTCACCCAATTCCAGGCTGACCAATTGCTTCAAGGAAAATGGCGGGGATTCCACGTTGGCAAATATCGGATTTTGGAGCGGATCGGCAGCGGCGGCATGGGGCAAGTCTTTCTCTGCCGTCATATTCAATTGCCCTCGCTGATCGCCATGAAAGTCCTTCCGCCGTCGAAAGCCTCCTCGCCTTCCGCTTTGGGCCGGTTTTATCGGGAAGCCCGTGCTGCGGCCTCGTTAGATCACCCCCATCTGGTACGCACCCACGACATCGGACAGGATGGCGAACTCCATTACATCATCATGGAATACATTCACGGTCCGAATCTCCTGGATGTTGTAAAAAAATCCGGCCCGCTCTCCATCGAACGTACTGTCACCTATCTGTACCACATCGCGGACGCCTTAGACTATGCCCACAAGAAGGGATTGGTCCACCGGGACATTAAACCGAGTAATATCCTCATCGACCGTTATGGCCGGGCCAAGCTGTTGGACTTAGGATTGGCACGTTTCTGCCACGACGAAGAGGACAACCTCACCGTCATGTATGACGACAAGATGGTCTTGGGCACGGCGGACTACGTGGCACCGGAGCAGATCGCCAATAGTCACCATGCGGATATTCGTGCGGATATCTATTCCCTCGGCGCCACGGCATACTACCTTTTGGCGGGCCACCCCATTTTCCCGACCGGAACAGTTTCCCAAAAACTGATCTGGCACGGAACTAAGGAGCCGGCACCCATCCGTCAGATTCGCCCGGATGTTCCCGAAGAACTCGCAGCGGTGGTTATGCGTATGTTGGCCAAAGAAGCCCGGCAACGCTACCAAACACCCGCCGAATTGCAAGCCGCCTTGCTCCCGCTTTTGCCCCTTGACCCCCCAGCATTACCCGTGGAAGAGATGCCGCGGTACAGCCCCCTGGTTATGCGTCTCCTGGGTGAAGCGGGTGTGCCCAATCCTAACCTGGTCCGCACCCCGCCGCCGAGGCACCGCGGGACGATCCACCCCGCCGCCGTGAAAGAAGCTGTGGCCCAGGCCGCTTGCCCTCCTAAACTTTGGCATCAGGCCGCTGTGGCGACCGTCCCCCCTCCGGGTATCATGACGACCCCGCCGCCGGTCGCCACTACTCGCGATGGCACGCTACGCTCCAATCTCGACACTGATCGAGCGGCGCTGGATCAAACGCCCTGTGCTTACCGGCAGCCTTCTCCACCTGCCCCCCGTACTTCGGGTCCGCAACCTCCGACAGCTCCCGACTCCCGGCTTGAAACGGCGGAAACTCCAGCAGCTGTTTCCCGCTCGAAAACCTCTCGCCGCTGGATCCGTTTACTCCTTTTCATCCTCCTGTTCCTTTCGATAGCAGGTGGCGCTCTTGCGGCATGGGGCTTCTGCTTCTAACCCCAGCAACACGGTCATTCGATGCTCAGGCAAAAGGCTTCATAGATGCCGCCGACCCGAGGTCTGCCGGCCTGCGGAGCGCCTCGGCGATCTCCACTCGCCCTTCGTCCAGGAAAACACCGTCTGAGTGGGTATGTGATACGGGTTACCATCATTCCTGCCTCTTGGACCCATCCAATCCATTTTGTCCATAGGATATGCCCTAGCCAATCCAGAGGAGTCGGTAAGTGGATGCAATGAGAAACCGAGGCTGAGGAGGATCCAACCCATGCAACGCGGGAATGCGGCGGCCCGATCCGCAGACTGGCAAAAGCTCATTTGGTTCGCAATGGCGGCCGTGCTGGGGCTTGGCCCAACAGGATGCTCGTCCGCTCAGTCCACCTCGCCAACAGCCAAAGTATTCAAAAGCAAAGGGGGACACGATCACGATCATGAGCACAGTCGGGCCGATGCCATGCTGGAAGATATGACCCTACCCGATGGAACGAAATGCCATGCGGGTCTGAGTGCCCATTTGGACCCGAAGGGGAATGAATTGGATGTCTTCTTCGAGTCCTTGGATAAGGAGCCAAAGCCGGTGGCAATCCCGGCATCGGCCCAAATCACAGCTCGCGTCACACGAGAAGGGGATGACAAACCGTACCATCTGAGCTTTCAACCGGCACCGGCCCAGGAAAGGCCGAATGACCCCGCCGGACGGTGTTCACGTTTTTCTGCCTCTGCTCCGTGGATGAAGGAAGACGACAAGCTCACCGTGGTCATCACGGTAGAGTATGAGGGGCAACTCAAGCGTGTCACCTTTGCCGATTTCGTCCCCCGCCAGCATGCCCACCAGCACGAGAGTGAACCGCCGAAAGGATCGAAACCTTCCCAGGACGCCAAAGAACCATCACCAGGGGAGAAGAAATAATCTCGGATCCCACCAGAGAGCGGTAGGAGAGCGGCAGGAGGTTGGGGAAAGTGGGCTAGAACCTTAAACGCGCACCGCCCGCTGGTGAGTCCCCTTGAGGGAACCGAGCGGGCGGTGTTGTTGTTCGGCGATCACATCCTGAATGTTCAGGGGTCCGTCAGGGCAAATCCACCTTCTCCTTGGCAGCCCACTCGCGGAGCAAGCGCATGCCGCGGACATTGATCTGCCGCACCCGTTCTTTGGTGATTCCGAAATGCTGGCCGATCTGTTCGAGGGTCATTTCCTCGTGGCCATCCAACCCGGCGCGCATGCGAATCACCTCACGGGTCCGGGGATCCAGGTGCTCCAGGAGGCGATTGATGCGGTCGCGGGCCGCATCTGCCGTGGCGATGGCTTCCTGTTCGTCGCCGCGGGTGTCCGCCTGGGTCTCGAACAATTCATCGTGGCCGGTCATGAATCGCTGCCGCCGCGTTTTCTCATCCGGAATGCTGCGGGCAAAGTTCTTCATGATGGCCCACGTGGCATAGGTGCTGAACTTGTTCCCCCGGCTGTAGTCGAACTTCTCGACCGCCCGCATCAACGACAGGTTGCCGTCGCTCACCAGATCGTCGATGCTCTCACCCGGAGTGAGCCGCTGCTTGGCCTGAGCGTACACGAGGCGCTGATTGCAATTGATCAGCAAGTCGCGGCACTTTTTGATCTCCCGCTTCAGCTCCTCGATCCGCTGCAGGTCGCAGGCTCGCACCTTGGACGGCTCCAGGCTCTGGAGGAACTTGTGCAGCTTGTATTTGAGGAAGTTCATCTTCCGGAATACATGCTGCTCCTGCTCGCGGGTCAACAAGGGCCACTCGTAGAGGTGGGCCATATAGGCCGGCACATCCTTCGGGGGGGTCCGGGCCGCTCGCTTCGCCTCAAACTCCGCCAGCCCCGGCATCTCCGCGAGGATTTCCGCCTCCTTAGCTGGATCGTCAAATTCCGGGTTGTAGATATAGTCGATCGGTGTCCGCAGCAACTCCTGCAACCGCATTTCATTGGCAATGCGGTACATGCTGGAGCGGCTCCGTCCGTGACGCTTTGCGAGGGTATCCACGGTTTCATCCCTCATCAGGTGCCGAGTCATGGTCAGGGCAATTCCTTGCTTGCTGCTGGGGTCCAAAGGTCCACTGTGCGGATACAAGGCCAAGTCCGGGTGATCACGATCAAAGTTTTTGATGGTATAACGGATGGCCTCGGGACTGCGTTTCAGCCGAGCGGCGATGCGCCGGCTGGTTTCGGTCAAATTCAAGCCTTCCTCTTTACACTGGCGTGCTAAGCGTAGAATTTCTTCCTTCTCCGCCTCGCTGAGATGGCTGAACCGGGCGCCGCGTTCCACCAACTCCCGGTGCTCCGCCACAAATCGCTCCACGGCCGAGAGGGGAAACCCTAGCTGGCTGCGGCCATTGATCTTGATCCGGCGGGCGACGAGGCCTTTCAGCCGCCAGCGCGAAATCGTCTTGGTGGACACGTTGAGCCGCTGGCTGACCTCTTCCAGAGTGAGCATCGGCTCGATGGTTTGCTCCACCGGCACGGCTGGCAGGGACTTTTCCAACCGCCGGATGAACAATTCCAAATCGTGCCGCAGGTCCTCACCAGAAATCAACAGGTCCGGGTACGCCTCGGAGCGATAATCCGTAATCCGGAAGCAGACGTACTGGTACGGATAGCTCTTGGCCGGATCAATCTCGGCCAAAAGCTGGCAAGCGGCTTCCCGTTGCGCCTGTCGCCGAGCTGGAGGAGCATAGCGGGTCTGCTGCTCCGCTAACTCCCTAAGCGCGGCGATTCGGAACTCGCTCACCGTGTCCTCCCGGCGGTTGCTCTCGCCGCCATGATCATCCCGACTGCTAATGCGGGCTGTATTCTCTTCCCGTCGTTGCCGGGATCGATTCCAAACCTCCAGGATTTTTCCCAACTTGCGGGTGACCATTCGCTACTCCTGTCGCTTTCTTTCCTAATCAGTCAGTGGTTTCCTATCTGTCAGTGGAGTGTGCCCTTATGGTTATTCGCACCAATTCAGTGCGACTTTTGTCCTTCACTCCAACATACCTTTTTTTCCTCAACCTCTTACCGAAATAGCGCCGATTTCCTAAAGAGTTGCGCTATCTTCGGATTCCTTCCTGGCGGACGCTCCGTGCTGGATCCTAAACTCCCTCCGTGGTTGCACCTTATTGTTCAGGCTAACTCCAGGGGGCGGTAAGACCTCCTTGGTTCGCTACCGGTGGCCCCAGTTGCCGTTCCCACGGAAGGAGTTTTGCATCTGCAAGGCTAAAGGGAACTTACGGTAACCAGCAGACAAGGGACTGCATAATATTGGATGGTGGTATCCCTGTCTTTGGTTCAGAGTAAGGGGGCAATTTTGTCCAGGTGCCACTCTCCCCTCACTCCAAAAGCATAGGACTGCGCCAAAGCCATTTGTCTCCGGGTGGTTCCCGTTTGGAGCCGAGCCGCATTTGTCATTATGATCGAGGCTCGATGCCCCTGCGATGTCGGCAGGTCCCATCGCAGCAGTCAGCGAGTGCAGATCACGTGCCAAAATCAATACGTGGCGGAACCCTAGGATACAATTCTCCTTATCTCCTTGGATTACAATAGGTTATATACGAGTCACTAAGAGAGCCCGCTGCTCATTTGAAAACCCAACCTCCCATGATCTCCAAAAAGCGGTGGTTGATTTTTCCCGTTCCCGGTGCATTTTTGCTCGACACTGGGCAAAACTTTCGGACAGCATCGCAGTCTTTAAGCTCTGTCGAATTATGCTGTTACAAAAACTTTTCTGTTCGAGACGACTTGGACCGGATGGCAGAGGTCACGAAAGCTATGCGGCTAGAACCCACCGTGTCTGAGTCGGAGTGTTCTCCTGCGTTACAATACCCAGGGAGTGACAAGGCCGACACGGGGTCAGGCAGGAAGGGAGGAAAGAAATCATACGATTTAGGGAAAACACGCGGTATAACTCCTCCTAGCCTATGTCCTTTGGAATGGGCCAAGTAAGTAAGCTGGCACTCGCAGCATGCGGTGTATATTGGAGAACCAATCTTTTGGGATTTCGTTGGCGGAATTTTAGGAAACAATCGGCGGCGGCTGGAGATAATGGGGGTTCCTATCTGCCCAATGATCGGCTCAGTTGTGACTAGCAAATAGGATGAGGCTTGTTACATGCCTACCAAATTCGTTCTGATGATCGTGCTAGGGGTGCTTTCGGCCATTGCCCCCGGACTGTCAGCATTCTCGAATGCGACCTTTACTCTGCACGAATCTTTCCAAGAGGGAACATCTTATTCTGTCGAGAGTTCTGTGCGGTTACAGGGTCGATTGTCCCTTCCGGGTCAAGCTACAGGGGCAACGCGGGACATTCCGCTCCGGGGAGAAGGCCGCATCCGCTACACCGAACGGGTCCTTGCCCCTTTGGAAAAGGGGGCGGTGATGCGCACAGTGCGCCTCTACCAGCAGGTAGAGATGCAACGGCGTGCCGGGGAAACCGTTCAGGAGGCCACACTCCGACCGGGGGTCAGAAGACTCGTTCTCCTCGCTCAGCAAGGAAAACGGGCGCCGTTTTCTCCAGACGGACCTCTTACTTGGAGTGAACTGGACTTGATCCGCACCGACCCGTTTTGTCCGATTCTGATGGCAGGGTTGCTGCCACAAAAGGCTGTTGCGGTCGGGGACAAGTGGCCGGTGACATCCGCCGCCGTCCGGGAATTGACGGACCTCGAGGTGATTCACGAAGGGGGCTTGGCGGTCGAACTTTTGGGTCCCACTCCCGTGCAGCAGAAACAGCTTTTGCGGTTGAAGCTCAGCGGGGTGGTGCGCGGGAGTAACGCCGACGGCCAACATGTCCATCACTTGGACGGCACGATCTATTACGACCCTCAGTGGCCCGGCATTACTTATCTTTCCCTCAAAGGAACCCATCACTTGCTCAACGAGAAAGGCCAGCCCGCAGGGACGATTGAGGGGTATTTCACCCTCAACCGCGCTGCCGCCCGTGACTTGCCTGCCCTCTTGCGCGATAACGCGCTGGCCGATCTAAATCTCCAACCCAATCAAGAGAATACTCTGCTACTGTTTGAGGATGCCGAATTGGGGTTACGTTTTCTCTACCCGCGCAGTTGGCGTGTCGGCATGGTACGGGGACGCCAAGTAACGATCGATCACGCCCAAGGAGCAGGCATTCTCTTGACATTGGAGTCTGCCGACAAAATGCCGACTCCGGAGGGGTATTACCAGGAAGTCATTGGATTTTTGCGTCAACGCCAGGCTCGTTGGCAGAAGCTGCACGATCCCCAGCCGAGGGGAGAGACGCCGAGTGCCCCGATTCGTTTCGGCATCCGCGCCCAATGGGACAAAGGCGAGGAACATCTGGAATACGCTATGATCCGCCAGACCGAAGGAGGTGTCATCGCCGCGGCTCGTTTGCCCTCTAACCAGGCAGAAGTTCTTCTTCCCGAAGTGGAACGAATTTTTCGATCCATTCAGGTGACGCGCCGTATCCCGTGATGGCGGCAAGCGCACGCAAGAACTGAGGAAGCGTGCGAGGCGGTGGGGGAGTGCAGCAGTCCCCTTACACTTTGCCGGGGCATACGATAGGCCATACGGAAAGTCTTTTTTCTCTGGGTTGATAGTCTCCATGCTCACCTGTGTGTCTGCGGCGACCAGAGTACGACCGGGAAATGCGAGGCGAAAGGGGGGATTGTGACAGGACCGCGCGTGTTGTTTGCCACGCCTGAAGTGGCCGGTTTTGCCAAAACCGGGGGATTGGCAGACGTATCCGCTTCCCTGCCTCGTGCCTTGGCGCAATTGGGGGCCGCCGTCGCCGTCGTCATGCCGTATTACAACGCGGTCCGCCGGAGTGGGCAACCGATCGAACGGACCCCATTCGTCCTCCCCGTGCCGTTGGGGGACCGCGTTCTAGCTTGCCGAGTGTACCGTTCCCTGCTCCCGCGCTCCTCAGTACCCATTTACTTCATCGAGCATTCCCCTTTTTTCGAACGGGATGATCCTCGCCTGGGCCGCGGGTTGTATCAGCAAGTCATGCTCGGCGGCTATCGTGCCGACTATCCCGACAACGCGGAACGCTTTATCTTTTTCAGCCGGGCGGTGTTGGAACTGGTACCCCACTTGGATTTCCGACCCGAAGTGATTCACGTCAATGATTGGCAAACGGCACTCGTGCCGGTGTTTCTGGCGGAAGCCTACCGTTCCCGGCCAGGGTACAACCATCTGCGCACCCTCCTCACCATCCATAATTTGGCTTATCAAGGCATTTTTGGCCGGGATGTTTTGCCCCTGACCGGACTGCCGGGTTGGCTATTCAATCCCACGCAGTTGGAGTATCACGGCTTTTTCAACTTCCTGAAGGCGGGGATTATCTACGCTGACGCCATCAATACGGTCAGCCCCACCTATGCTCGCGAAATCCAGACGCCAGAATACGGTTACGGCTTGGAAGGTTTACTAGCCAGCGTGCAGCATAAACTGACGGGCATTGTGAACGGCTGCGATTACGAACAATGGGACCCTGCCCATGATCCCCACATCGCCGCCACTTATACTCCGGACACTGTGGTAGAACGCAAACCGCTTTGCAAAGCAGACTTGCAACGCCGCTTCGACCTGCCGGTGATGGCGGACACCCCTGTCTTGGGAATGATCGCCCGGTTGGTCCACCAGAAGGGGATCGATCTGGTACTTAGCGCAGCACCGGGATTCCTCGACCTGGGCTGTCAAATCGTATTTTTGGGAGAAGGGGACCGCGAATACCACGACCAGCTTCAGGCGTTTCGTAGCCGACACCCCAACCGGGTGGGTTTGTACTTGGGATTTCACGAAGGTCTTGCGCATGTCATCGAGGCTGGGGCCGACTTGTTCCTCATGCCTAGCCGCTACGAACCCTGTGGTCTTAATCAGCTCTACAGCCTCAAGTATGGCACGCCGCCGGTGGTCCGGGTCACCGGAGGGTTAGCCGATACTGTCGTCAATGCCACGGAGGAAAATATCGCAGCCGGCACGGCGACTGGCTTCGCCTTTCACGACTACACGGCCAGTGCCCTCTACGAAACCGTTCGCTGGGCGTTGACACTTTATCATCATCGCCCTCATCACTTCCGGCAAATTATGCAGACCGCGATGCGGCAGGACTGGAGCTGGAATCGCAGCGCCCGGGAGTATGTCGCTTTGTACGACCGACTTTGCCAGACGGTTGCACGCTTGCAACACGGGTAACGCTACCCCGCGGACGCAACTGGCTGCCTGGGGGCACCACCACTAGCGACCGTTCAGGGGCGGCACATCGCACACCAACGTCGCAATGTGACGCACCGCTTCGTACTTCTTCCCGGCCCACTCGCCACTTCGTCGTTCGGTCACACGTGCTGCCACACAGTAGCGACCGCCTTCCTTGTAGATCGGGGTCAAGCCCTGGGTATCCGTCTTGACCGATGTGCTGCTGACTTCGCCCTTTTCCGCTTTTTCGGAGAGGTCTACGCTCACCTCCGCATCGGCCACTGTCTTACCCTGACGCCGCACCTGAAACCGCACCCCGCCATCGGCACGCAGCGGAACAATTTCCATCGGCAACGCCTCGCCCACCGCGTTGCCGGCTGCAAACGGGTCCCCCACGATAACCTTGGGATAGTACCACGTCAACATCGGCGGGTTATCCCCTCGCTGAGTCACCGCTGCTTCCGTTACTCCAAAAATGAGGCGCGGTTGATGCTCCTTCAAAAGAGCACGATAATAATTACCGGCCCCTTTTTCCACGACGAGCTTGTAGTCCTGGCCATTCACACTGCGGAGAGTCAACAAGGTTTTTTCGGCTCGCGTGGCTGGCGTCTTCGGATCCGGTGCGGCAGCGTGACCAAAAACCAAACGGGCCTCCCCTGCCTCACTACTCACATAAACAAACACAAAGTGCGCGAACGCTGAAAAACTTACCCCCAGTAGGACCACGGTTGCGACTGCAAGACGCATGGCAATACCTCCTGGACTGGAAACCTGCACTGAACTTCGTCACGGGCGAAGCGACTGGAAATTCTTGCAGTCTTACCTTTTCGCGTTGCCAATTTAGGGACAACCGTTGATTCGCCAAGTCCCAGAGGTGCATCGACACCCACCGAGGGAAATAATTCCATGCCTGCGGTCTGAACCTTGGGATTCACCGCCTTCTGGGAACCACGCTGGGAGCTTGGCCCTCTTCCCTATCATAACTGTGGGACAGGCGTGAGGAATTCGAGCGGCACGGGAGCGGGAATCATGGAACGAGATGCGGAGCGCTTGCTGGAGGACGTCGAGGCGTTCTGTCGGGAAATCCGGCCGATCGAAGAGCTGGCCTACGCGGAGCGGCGTTACAACGATCAGGTCATTCCTTTGGCCCAAAAACACAACTTGCTTGGCATGATCATTGATCCCGCCTACGGGGGGCGGGGAGCGGATACCGTCACCTACCTCAAAGCTCTCAGCCGAATTGGACGCGAGGGAACCACGGTCCGCACATTTTTCTCCGGTCATCTGAGCATCGGAGCCTATCCCATCCAAACCTGGGGAAGCGAGACCTTGAAGCGGAAATATCTACCCCGTGCAGCCAAAGGGGAATGCATCTTGGCTTTCGGCCTAACAGAACCGGAAGCGGGTAGCAATCCCCGCCAGATGACCAGCACCTACCGCCGCCAAGGTGAAGGATACGTACTCAACGGAGTCAAATATCTGATCTCCAACGGTGGCATTGCCGATGCGATTGTGGTTTTCGCCTATCCCGCGGACCTGCCTGAGTCGGACCCCCGCCGCCGCATCTCGGCATTTGTGATCGACACGCATGTCCCCGGCTTCGAGGCGGAAAGTTTCACCGCTCAGGCCAAGTTGGGGCTGCCCACCTCCAACACCGCCATGTTTTCCATGCACGAACTCTACATTCCCGCAGAAAACCTTTTGGGAAATGAAGGCGAGGGCTTCCGCATTGCCATGGGAACGCTAGTCAGCGGCCGCTTGAGTGTGGCAGCAGGCTGCCTTGGTGTGATTGAGGACTGCCTGGCCGAGGCCAGTCAGTATGCCAAGGAACGGGTTCAACACGGCAAGGAGATTGCACGTCATCAATTGGTGCAGGAACATATCGCCATGATCGAGATGGCTCGAGTCGCCACTGCCGCACTCGTGCATCAGGCGGCTTTAGCCAAGGATCGGGCCTCTGCTCACCCCCAGGACCCGGCCCTGGCCCGCGAGGCGGACTTGCTAGCAGCCCAAGCCAAATTCTTCGCCTCCCATGCCGCTTGGGACGCCGCCGATCGCGCGGTGCAGGTCTTCGGAGGCCGTGGTTGGAGTACCTTGTACCGCCCGGCTCGCCACCTCGCTGACGTCCGCGTGTGCCGCATTTATGAGGGAACCGATGAAATCCTCAAGCTAAAAATCGCCGCCGCCGTGCTTGGTAAAGAGTGGGAAGCATTCCATTGACAGAAGGCTCATGGTGGGAAAAATTCCTTCTGGCGGGGCTTTCTCGTCCGCTGAAATGCAGAAAGTTTTCCTCGAGAAAGTTGTTTCTTCATTAAACTGGAACGACTCCGAGCGGGAGTGTCGAAAGCGGGATTGTAACTGACTCGATTCCATCTCGCGCCGGGCCGTTTGAGTGCCTACCAACGCCAGGCGGGCGGCACGGTCTCTCACGGCCCTGTTTCCTGGGCGAGTCGCTGAAGCATCTCTTGCAAAGTCCTGGTGATTTTGACCGACGCTGGAACTTCCAGATAACTGGAACGTGCCCGCCAGGTTTCGTATCCACCCAAGGCGTGATGTTCCGGCGTGGGCAAATAGCCGTGGTAGCCGTTGGCCAACGACACCACCGCGGTCACAGCAAACGGACTCGTCCGTTTCAATTCCAAACCGATTTCCACGAAGACTTCACAAGGAATGGCCGCCAGCGCAGCATCTCCTATACGCATCGCTTGGAGTTGCAAAGTCACCTCTGAGGGGTATTTGGCGAGGAGGACGGTTTCCCGCGCGTAAACTTCCTCCGGCGTCCGCAGGACCTTTTCTTTCGCGCGAGCCAGGATAGCCTCCGCTCGTCGGACCTCCTCAGCCGTCGGTTTGCGAACTCCGAGGGTCAATTCTCGATTGACCACAGCCAGACGCACATCGCTGCGGTAAGTCGCCTTCTGAATAGCTCGTAGGGCCGCATTGGCTACCGCTTCGGCCACCAAACGGGACTGTTCCCCCGGCTGGCGCTTGGGAGCTGGCTCACGGAAATTGATATTGTTGACATCTCCACTGGTGCCGTTCGACAACAGAGCGACAAAGTTCGGGCCAGCCTTGAGCTTGGTCCGCATGACCGTGGCAAAGACTCCAAAATAATCGGCCGACAGCGGAGGCATATCCCCCACGTAGTGCAACGAATAATTGGCATACAACGCCAGCGGTTCGCCTTGGGCGGTTTGCACACTCAAGACGGTCACCCGCGGATCAGTTGGCCCTGCCGGCTCGAGCAAATCCGGGCTGGCACGCGGCGGATTCATGCGAACTTGATCCGAGGTTCCCCCGAAAGGATCGCGATGGATCACGCCTGCCTTCATCTTCCAACGGCGATTGAAAACCTGGTGGGGTTCCTCAGCCACCCCCCAAGCGATCTGAGCAGGGGCCAAGCGGGCATGAGCTTGGATGATTCCCTCGGCAATCCGTTCGGTGAGGAACTGAACGTAGTCTGGATCGGGTTCGCTCTGGAACACCCCCGCCACGGTGGGAGCTGTATGGGTGTGCGTCGCGGAGATCAGCATGTTGCCGGGAGGAATCCCGGTCTTTTTCGCAGCTAAGGCCTTGGCCTTGTCCAGAATGTCCCGCGGGATCATGCAACTATCTACGACCACCAAAACCAGGGCTGTCTTCCCATCCTCGAGCACCAGGCAGCGTGCGTGGAGGGGGTCATGAGCACGTGTGGCTTGTCGATCCTGAAACCCTCCGTTGACCGAGATGGGAAACTTCTGAGGGGTAATGTCCTGGGCGTATGCTCCCGCCCGAAGCCGACCTCCTGCCCCACCGGGCTCAACTTCGCAGGTCCGTCCATTCCCGAAAGCACCGGCTATCACGCAGAGCGCTAGGAATATGTATCGACCAGGAATGCTCAACATGGGATGCCCCCTCCCTTCCCTCACTGCGGTCCAAACCGCTCGTTGCGGCCGGGGTAGAAGATGGCCATATTTTGTTCCTCAGGCCATCATACCTGAAGCCGAGCGGTACGGATACTCCCAAGTCGTGAAAGAAATTCCCAGTCCCGCGCCACTAATGATTATGAGGAAGACTCCACCTTCCTGAAGTTCCTGATGGGCAGCTAAGGGGTGACCTCATGCCACGGCTCACGCTGCGAACCCTACTCGCCTACCTGGACGACACCTTAGAGCCTGAAGAGGCACGCGATCTGGGACTCAAGATCGCAGAAAATCCCGAGGTGCAGCAACTCATCGAGCGTATCAAGCGGGTGACACGCCGCCGGGGATTGGGCGCCCCACCCCCTATCAGCGATGAGGATGAAGTCTCTGATCCAAATACGGTGGCGGAGTATTTGGATAATCGCTTGGATTCGGAATCCATTAAAGAATTTGAGGCCGCCTGTTTGAAATCTGACGCTCTGCTCGCTGAGGTCGCAGCCTGCCATCAGATTTTGACCTTGGTTCTGACGGAACCCGTCCGCGTGCCGCCACCGGCTTACCAGCGTATGTACCGGCTGCTGCCCCCTCCGCTGGCCAACCATCAACGCAAACCTGGCAAAGCCCCCACCCTGACCCCTGTGCCTCCACCGGCGCCGGACAACTTGGAATCCGAGGAAGCGGACGTTGCCCTACTTCTGGGATTGAAACGCTATGACTCCAGCGACACGTGGCGCGGACAATCCATGCTCCTCGGTGCGATTGCGGGATGTGTGATTCTGCTAGCTATCGCCATTTGGATGGCTTTACCTTCCCCGCCCACCAGCACAGCACGCGTGATCCCCGGCAGCGGTGATCTGGCCAAAAGCAGCCAAACCCCGACGGACTCCCTCCCCCCTGCCCCAGATAAAATCCCTGAGACGGATAGCCAGTCCAAAACCACCACACCCCCGCCTCCCGTGGAACCAGGGAAAGGAGCCAGCCCCGAGGAAATACTCCCACCGCCTAAAAAGCCCGCGGAAAAACCGGACATCTCCGCGGAAAAACAACCGGCTCCCAAAGACTTTACCCCGGTCACGCCACCGGAACAGGCACGCAAAGTAGCTGGAGAATGGCTCCGCTCGAATACTCCGATTCTGCTCGTAACGCGAGAACCCCGTCCGGATGCCCCTTGGCTCAAAGTGGATGAGAGCAACGCTAATCTGTTCACCAATGACATCATTGTGGCATTGCCAGGTTACAAGGCTGACCTGAAACTGAATCATGAGGTAGCTCTGCACCTCTGGGGAAACGTCCCGGAACAATACGCCGTTCCCTTCGAGACGCCCCTGGAAGTGCGCTTGCGCCTACATCCGCCCTCCCAAAACTTTCACGCCGACCTGACGTTGGAGGCCGGACGCATTTACATCACCTGCCAAAAGCCGGACACTCACATCCGCCTGCGATTGAACGGGGAAAACGGGGAAGTTTGGGATTGCATCTCCCGCGAAGCCAATACGGAGATGATGGTGCAAGTGCATAAGGCCTTTGTCCCCGGCACACCCTTTGCCGTGGAGGGAGGCGAACCCCCGCGAGTCACAGCCGTCTGGCTCGTCACACGCGGTCAAAGCGAGTTCCGAGCGCCCAAACGGTTCAAAAAGTTCACCGCCTCCGCAGGAAATCTCGTGTCTTGGGATAGCATCAGCGGCCAACTTTCGGAACCGCAACCGCTTCCCAAAGGGGAAAGACGATACGAGCGCTTTCCTCTGTTATCCGCAGAGCAAGGCAAGCCCCTTCAGGCTGCTCTGGCCGAACTGGCCGATGGTCTCAAGGAACCTCAAGGATTGCGGGTCCATCTGGAGAGCCGACTCCAGGCTCCGTTTTTACCGGGCAACATCTTACCAACGACCCTCGCGATCTACTCCTACGCCGCTATTACGGAAGGAGCGGATGTCGAGGTCATGGCAGGCCACCTTTTCGACGTGTTGTCTGACCGCGACCGCCCCTACGCCCGGCGGGCCGCGATCACCGCTGCCAGCGCTTGGCTGGCACGGGACAGTCAAAACACCAAGATTTTCAGGAACGTCCTGACCGACAAAAAGCAACTGCCCCCCGAGGAAGCTGACTTAATCCTGTTCCTGTTGCGGGGTTATTCCTCACGCCAACGGCCGGATGCCGCGGCTGCTGCTGAACAACTGGTGCAATGGCTTAACCATCCCAACCTCGTGGTGCGGGAGGCCGCTTTGGGCAACCTGATTGCCTATTTCGACCCCAATATCGTCAACCGCAAGGAACTTATCGATATTCCCCTAACTCAGAGAGACGCGGAGACTTATAAAACTTATCTCGCCAATTGGAATAAATGGCTGGAGGAATTCAAGAGTAGCCTGCAATCCTCCCCGCCGAAGCAGTAACGTGTTCAGCTCCTGCCCGCCGGTCCTGCTCTTAGCGTGGATCGACCGGTTTTTCCATGACATTTATCAACCGACAGCGAATAATGAAGTAGACGGTAAGCAGGAGGGAAGAGACGAAACTTACTCCCCTTAAGAGGGGACTCCATCATGCGGCTCAAATTCTGGTACCTGCTGGCGTCCCTGGTTGGGCTTCTCACCCCCCAGCAGGTCATGAGTCAAAATCCGACCTCCTCCACAGCGTGGCGGGACCCTCCTCCTTCCGCTCCCGCCGGTAATCCGCTGCTTGGACTGCTGATTATCGCTGGCATCACACTCATCGCGATATTCATCATCTGGCTTATCAGCCGAGCGGATGATACATCACCGAGTTGAATGAATCCGCTCCCGCTCCTTGCCCCTAGGTATGCCCATGCGTGAATTTCTCCAGGAATTCCAGAAGTTCATTCTCCGCGGCAATGTGGTCGATCTGGCGGTGGGCCTGATCATTGGGGCCGCTTTCACTAACATCATCAACTCTTTGGTCAAAGACATTTTCATGCCCATCTTGGGACTACTCACCGGCGGTTTCGACCTTTCTGGCCAAACGATTACTCTCTACGGAGACGCTCGGCTAGGATGGGGTAACTTCGCCCAGTCCACGATCACTTTTCTGATTATCGGTTTCTGCTTATTCCTCGTGGTCAAAGCCATGAACCGCGTGCGGGAATGGGCACCCCTTCCCGCTGTTCCACCCCCTGAACCGGCGGAAACGGAAAAACTTCTCCGGGAAATCCGCGATCTTCTCCGCGAACAAGCTTCCAAACCCTCCGCGTCCCCGGCCAATCCCCCTGCCGCTCTCTGAACAAGGGATTTCCTCGCTTCATCGCTGACTCATGGGGAAGGGAAGAATGTGAGGTTCTTCATCAGCTCAACATCTTTGTCGCCGAAGCGCTGCTGGTGTTCCGGAGGCAGGGTCACCGTCATGACCAACTGGTCTCCGCGGGGGGTCGTGATGAGCCAGAATCTTTGGATGATCCTCTGCTCTCCGATCTTGCCTTCCTGAATGATCCGATAGACGGACTGCCCCCCGGCCTCCACTTCCCCTTCGTGCAGCAGTTTGTCAGGCTTCCATCCCGGCGTAGCCGCCACAGCTTTCCGGAACTCTGCTATTTGCTCTGTTCGGGTACCAATGGCTCGCCGCCAATGAGTCAGGGTAAGCTGGGCGATGGGAACTCCCCGATCCACGAGCCGCATCATCAGATGCTCCGCGGTTTCCCCGAGGATGTACCACTCTCGACCATAGGTGAGACGATAGCTCTTTTTCGGTCCTTCCACTTCGAGCCGCAAGAGTTCGGCTTTCGGTTGCTGCCACATCTGAGGATTGAGCACAACCGAGCGGGAACATTCACTCTCTGGTACTTCTCGCTTCTGGTGTTGGACGTGGGCTTGGATTCGCAGGCGTGAGGCGGGATTCCACCACCCCGCCGTTCGTTCATCTTCTTGGACCCAACGGCATTCCACAATCCGCCCGCTTTGCCGGTCATAACGCCCTTTTCCGTCCACCTGCAAAGTGACTTGCGCACCCTTATCGATCCCCCGGACTTTCCCTTGAATTGTGAACTCTGCAAAACCATCTTCGATTGAGAGGAGTTTCCCCTCGACTTGACTTTCGACCACAGCGTCCAACAAGCAGACCTCGCCAAGGATCGCATCGCTGATTTTCCAACTCTGGCCGACTGTCACGACCTTGCCTGGCAGTAAGCCAGCCAGCATCGACGGGGCCAGATGCTCCGTCACGATTTCCAACTCGTCTCGGGTCAAAGGCCCTTGGGGGCAGAATCCCCGCGTCCCATCGGGCAACCGGCCGTAGAGGATACAACTCCGTTGCGGCCGTAAGGTCTTGACCAAGCGTTCCCCGGCGACGTGCACCTCCACGGAAGCCTGCTTGTAGGAGCGGAGAATTCGGTTCGGCAATCCGCCACTAGTGGCAAGAATCCGCTCGGCCAGTTCATGCTTCCCGTTCCCTCGAATGCGAACAGGGGCCGACTTTTGCTCTCCCTCACCCCGCAGTTCCCCTTCCACGGTGGTGGTCATGACATAGCCGCGCCACTCCTCCGGCTTGATCTCCTCTCGCAGGAGCACCGCTGGGGAAGGTTCCGCATCCGCTCCAAGCGGCCATTTTCCCCACGTCAATAAGGTGTCAAACAGCCATAGAGTAAAAAGCAGGCTCATCCTTGTCCCCGTTGTGGCAGTCCATTGAGATAACCGGTTCCACTAAAACGCAGAATATCCGCGGCTGTCAAGGCAGAGATGGGGCTTTCCTATTTGCAGTTGCTTCGGAACCCTGCATAATGCACAGCAAGCGTTGCTTTCCGTAGTCGAGTTTCAAGGATCACTGCCATGTTCGGTCTCTCCCGCTTGATGTCTGCTTTGCTAACACCCAAGGTTGCTGTGTTTCTTGCAGCCCTCTTCCTGGTTTGGCTCCCGTGGTTCACGGGGGCTGCCGAGGTGGTGCCCCCGGAGAACATCCGCTGGAAAAAGATCGTGTTGGATCGTAAGTTCCGGGCGGAAGGTGTGGCCATCGCGGATGTCAACCGGGACGGCAAGTTGGACGTGCTCAACGGGGAATACTGGTACGAAGCCCCGGATTGGACTCCGCACGAGATGCAGCCGCCGGCGGATTTCAAGGATGGCCTGGCCAACTACAGCCGGGTTTTCGCCTGCTGGAGCGACGATCTCAATGCCGATGGCTATCCCGATCTCATTGTGATCGACTTTCCGGGCACCCCCTGCTACTGGATGGAAAACCCAAAAGGCAAAGCACGGGCTGAAGGGCAACCACTGCACTGGAAAAAGCACATGATCTGGCATTCTGCCTGCAACGAAACGCCGCAATATGTGGACCTGCTCGGCACCGGCCGCCGTGTCCTGGTGATGGGCTGGCAGCCCAAGGGTAAGGACAATGAAGGCCAGATGGCTTATTTCACACCAGACCCCAAAGACCCTTATGCCCCGTGGATCATGCATCCCATCAGCCCGCCCAGTCAACCGGGCAAGCCAGTCCCCGGCACCCATCGCTTCAGTCATGGCCTGGGAGTGGGGGATGTCAATGGGGATGGCCGACTTGATGTCCTCTGCACAGGCGGCTGGTGGGAACAGCCAGCGAAAGTCGATGGCCAAACGCCCTGGACCTTCCATCCGGCCCCCCTCGGCGAGGCCTGTGCTGATATGTTCGCTTGGGACATCGACGGGGATGGTCTAAACGATGTTCTGAGCACCTCCGCCCATAAATTCGGCATCTGGTGGCATAAACAGCGCCGGGATCCCAAAACCGGGGCCACTTCCTGGACCACCCATACTCTTTTTGGCTTGCTGGTTTCCGAAACGCATGCCGCTCACTTGACCGATATCGACGGGGATGGCTTGCCGGACCTGGTAACCGGCAAACGCTGGTGGTCCCACGGACGGGCCGAACCGGGTTCCTCCTGGAATGCCGCCATCTACTGGTTCAAATCCATCCGCCATCCCGATAAGGTGATTAGTTTCCATCCCTACCTGATCGACAGCGATTCCGGCATCGGCACCCAATTCGTCGTGGCAGACCTCAACGGCGACGGACTCAAAGATGTGATCACGTCTAACAAGAAAGGAGTCTTTGTTATCTTACAGCAAAGATAAACTCATACAGATCAAGGATAATTCAAACATCGAGTCTTACCTATCTCCATATCTCCTATCCACCGGGAGTCGCCCATGCAACGTTCGCACATCCTTGCTTTCATCCTAATTTGTGGTGGATACTTTCTGGCCATGTATCCCCACACGATGGTATTCCACCGTTTCTACTTTGGCGATAGCGGATGGCCATACACTGTAGAGATGATGCTACGGGAAGGCTTGATGCCGGTCACCGATTTCGCCTACTTTTATGGACTGATCGTATTACTCATCAACAAAATCTGGTTTGGCATTTTCGGCCTCACACCTGAAGCGTTGCTCTACATGTATATCGTCGGCATCATCGCCTCGATGTATGGTGTTATCCAGACCGTGACAGCACTGAAGCTAGATCGCCTGGCCAACTTTATCATCGTGGTCGCTGGTCCCATCATGGTCAACGCCGGACACCTGCTTCTGACACCGGTGCACATCCTAGAACCTGCCCTCCTGATCAATGCTCTAGCCGCCCAGGTGCGTGGTCGTTATGCCACGGCCTTAGCACTAACCACTCTAGCTGCTCTGATCAAGCCCTCGTTGGCTTACGTGTACGGTTTGCTTCTCATCATCCAAATCCTGGGCGGCTGGCTACCCCAGCAAGCCCATCGTCCACCCTGGCGTCAGCGGTTCTCCATGCTGCTGCCTGCCGCCGGCGTAGGTGCTGCGATCTCCGCCATTGTGGCCGCCTACTTCGGTATCGATCGCTTCCTCCAAACGCAAATCCCATGGACAGCAAGCCAGGCTTATGCGGACTTTCGATTCGGCTTTTTCTACGGTGTGGGTCGTGAAATGTGGCGGCCTCAAGAATGGACACCTGCCCATTACTTTTTCACCATCGCTGGAGCTTGGATCACAGCTAGTATCGTCTTAGTGATCGGTACCCTAGTCAGTTTGCGATATCTGCATACCACAAGCGGAAGATTTATTGTCACCTGTGGCATCCTCCATTTGGTCTTTGTCTGTTTTCTCTTCGGCAATGAATGGTCCTGGATTTACTATCCCTACATTCTGTTTATCGGTGCAGCATTAGTGATAGATCGCGGATTAAAATATAGCAATAAGTTGGTTCAACTTTCCTGCATGTTTATCGGATTAACTCTGAGTGGATTTCTACTTTTTATTGTAGTATTTTTCTGGATGGGAATTAATGGAATCGAACTTTGGAAAACTCATAGCCGTAATCCCCAGACAAATATGTTGTACGCCGATCGAGAGGACCGCGAGGCCTGGGCGGAGGTAATGCGTCTGTCCCAAACACAGCGGGTACTTGTCCTGAACCGCACCAATGCAGCTCATATCTTCTCGCCTCCCGTCGATGGCCCCCGCGTCTGGGTTTTGATCCGCTCGATCGCTACCCCTGGGGAAATGGAGCGAGTTCGCCAGCAAATTGCCCAGGCAAACGTGATTGTCAAACCGGAATGGCATGACAATGATTTACTGGAGTGGCCGGAATTTGCCGAAGACCTCCGTCCCTTCCGCCTGAGTCAGCAGTTCAAGCGATTCGCCTTGCTCACCCGTATGCATCCACAGAAATAACACCGTCCCAACTCCGCGACCAGCCACTAGCAGTCCGAGGTGAGCGACTAGCTTGATTGAAGCGAGCGTGAGAATTCGTAACATTTCTATGGGCAATATCCCTGACACATTTCAGGTCAGGGACATTCGAACCGGCACGGGGAGGTAACCGAAAGCGATGCGGCATATTTTGTCCGCTTTAGTGCAGAACAAACCAGGCGTGCTCGCTCACATCGCCAGCATGTTGGCTTCTCGCGGTTTCAACATTGATAGCCTGGCCGTGGGGGAAACCGAGCATCATGACCTATCCCGCATGACGTTCGTGGTCCATGGTGATGACGCGGTCCTGGATCAGGTTCGCAAGCAGTTGGATAAGATCGTCACGGTGGTGCGGGTGGACGACATCAGTTCGGAAAATTACGTCGAACGCGACCTGATGCTCATCAAAGTCAATTGCCCAGCGGAGAAACGTCCGGAGGTGTTCCTGATAGCGGAGACGTTCCGCGGGCGTGTCGTTGATATCCAGCACAACAACGTCATCATCGAAATCAGCGGTACGGAAGCGAAGGTGGAGGCCTTCATCGAGCTAATGCGTCCCTATGGGATACTGGAACTGGCTCGCACAGGCCGTATTGCTCTGGTACGCGGGGAGCCGAAACCCCAGGTCGCGGAGGAAGGGACATGACTGTGCTGCCGGAACGAATTCTCCTGCCCACGCGGCATCTTCCACCGGCACTGGCCGAAGTACTGAGCCGTTTGCATCCGGGAGACCGCATCCGCATCACGCAACAAGTCCGGGTGGGAAAACGCCTCTGGACGACCACCGTCGAAGGGCATTTCCGCGACATAAGCTACTTGGAAACCGGTATCACAACGGAACGTGTGCGTGAAGACGACATTGTCGTCCCGGTTGTCCGCTTTGTGAAAGATAATGGCGAGTTGAGCAGCATCAGTCTCGATGAGAACACCCGCATCGAGCGGTTAGCTCCACCGTCTTGACCATGAAGCGATCCTAGAATGCCCTCGGTTACTCCGCTTCTGCATTGCCCCAGATGCAAACCTCGAAGCCGTGCAAGTCGATGTCTTCCCCTTCCTTGTCATAATCGGCCGGCCCGCCGTAATCGATCGACAAGCGGAGATACGCCCAGAAACAAGCCCGCATGCCGTGGAGGTCGTAACCGGAGGCATCCACGTCGGCTTCCAGCATCCACCGCCAGCGCCGCCGTTCCTCGCGAGTTGAATCAGCGGCTTCCTCCTGCCAGCCTTTCAGGACACGGGCAATATGGCTCAAGGCGTGCTGCCAGAGGCGCGGTTCGCTCAGATAGGCCCGCCACTCATTCGCCTGCCGTTCAACGGTCACTCCGGGGATGGTGCAAACGACCTCGAAGAGCTTATGCTCCAGAAGAGTGCACCGCCAGGGAGAACGCAGGTAGACCGTCACTCCAGGGCTTTCGAGAATCAGACCGTAGAAATCCACCCGCATGAACCGTCCCCTCTTGCCACTGCTTTTCTCTTGGAGAACACCCTTCATTGGGGCAAACGGAATTTATCTTGTTCCGCAGCAAATCTCTCCGCCAGAGCGGTAGCCGTCTTGTCATAGGCAGTCGGGTCCGGCCAGGTTTGCCGCGGATGGAATAACCGCTCTGGCACCCCCGGACACTCCCTGGGAATCGCCAGCCCAAATATCGGCTCAGTCTCATAGGGCACGTGTTCCAGATGTCCCTCCAGAACGGCGCTGAGCATCGCGCGCGTCCAGTCCAGGGGGATGCGGCGACCAATTCCGTAGGGGCCGCCCGTCCAACCCGTATTGAGCAGCCAAACTTGAGGGCGATACCGTTCCAGGCGTTGCCGGAGCAATTCCGCGTAAACCTGCGGAGGGCGCGGCAAGAAAGGCTTGGCAAAACAGGTGCTAAACTCCGGGACAGGTTGAGTGATGCCGGTTTCGGTGCCAGCCACCTTGGCCGTGTAGCCACATAAGAAGTAACGCAGGGTCTGGGCCGCATCCAGACGCGCCAAGGGCGGTAAGACCCCGAAAGCATCACACGTGAGAAAAAAGATGTGCCGCGGGTGCCCTCCTTGCCCGCTCAATTCCGCATGCGGGATGTAATGCAGCGGATAAGCAGCCCGCGTGTTTTCCGTGAGCCGGTCGTCATCAAAATCCGGATCACGTGTGTAAGGATGAACAGTAACATTCTCCAACACACTGCCAAAGCGCAAGGCATTCCAGATTTGCGGCTCCCCCTCCGCTGACAAGCGGATTGTTTTCGCGTAGCACCCTCCTTCAAAGTTGTAGATTCCTTGGTCGCTCCAACCGTGTTCATCATCTCCGATCAGCCGCCGGGATGGATCAGCGCTGAGAGTGGTTTTCCCCGTTCCCGAAAGCCCAAAAAACAGAGCAACATCTCCATCCGATCCGACATTGGCGGCACAGTGCATCGGAAAGACGCCCCGTTGCGGGAGCAGAAAATTCAACACGGTGAAAATGGCCTTCTTGATTTCGCCGGCATAATGAGTTCCCCCCACTAGGACCATCCGATGCTCGAAACTGATGACGATGCAAGCGTCGGACCGCGTGCCATCACGTTGGGGATCCGCATGGAAGTCCGCTGCGTGCCAAACCGTCCATTCCGGGGTAAAACTCTCTAACTCTTCCAGAGGAGGGCGGAGGAACAGGGCACGCGCGAAGAGATTGTGCCAGGCCTTTTCGGTCACCACCCGCAAGGTGAGGCGGTAGCGCGGATCCGCGCCGGCTTGGCCATCAAAGACGTAAAGGTCCCGCCCGCGGAAATGTTCCCGGAAGCGCTCCCGCAAACGCCGGAATTGTTCGGCTTCCAGGGGCTGATTGGCCGACCAGTCCACTTGGGAAGCCGTCAGGGCGTCGCGCACTATATACTTGTCTTGGGGAGAACGGCCGGTGCGCGCACCGGTAAAGGCGGAAAAAGCGCCCCGCTCCGTCAATACACCTTCCCGCCGGCGCACCGCATGCTCCACCAGAACCGCGGAGGTCAAATGGGCATAAACACGACCGGGTTGCGGAATCTCCAGTACCGTCGGATCAAACGGCGGCACAGCTTCCAGCAACTGATCGACCAACGACGTCATAACACCCGCGCCTCCACGGCCTGGAAGTATCCGATTCTCGAATATGCCGCCGGGATGATGGATAGGTATTATAGCTGATCGTTCCCGTCGATCCTACCGTCTCAGACCCATGAGCACCAGGACAGCCCAACGATCTTCCCACAGCCTCCCCCTTGTATCCACGCTCGTGACGAGCCACCATACCCAGAACACTCGAGCCTCTTCGAGTTTCGGAATACCCGATGAATGCTGAGGACGACCATGACCCAGGAACAGCAACAATGGCACTTGGCACGCGGCTACCGTTTCGCAGGCGTGGTCAGCGGGCTACGAAATGAACCGGATCGGCGGGACGTCGCTGTCATCATCAGTGACACACCGGCCTCGGCCGTGGGCATGTTCACCAAAAACCAGATTTGTGCGGCTCCTGTGCGCGTCTGCCGGCAGCGCCTGCCCTCGACTCGGACCCGCGCCATCGTCATCTGCTCTGGAAACGCGAACGCGTGCACCGGTGCCCAAGGGCTAGCCGATGCTCAACGGATGACGGCTCTGGTAGCCCAAGAATTGGGATGTGAGGCAGAACAGGTCCTCGTCGCTTCCACGGGCGTAATTGGCCGTCTCCTGCCGATGCCCCTTTTAGAAGCGGCGATCCCCCAAGCAGTCCGCTCCGCTGTGGCAAGTCCCGAAGCATTCCGTCATGCAGCCCAAGCCATCCTCACCACGGATACGGGGATCAAAGTCGCCACCCGTCAAGGTCCTTCCTTTACCCTCACTGGCTTCGCCAAAGGGGCGGCCATGATCGGCCCCAACATGGCCACCATGCTTGCATTCCTCCTCACGGATGCACATCTTTCCCTCGACGATCTTCAGCAGACCCTACACACAGCCGTGGAACATAGTTTTCATTGTATCTCCGTGGAAGGTCACACCAGTACCAACGATACCGTGTTATTACTCGCCAACGGCACAGGCCCGCGGCTGGAGGGAGCAGAGTTGGCGCTCTACCAAGAAACGGTTACTAGCGTCTGCCTCGAATTGGCACGCAAAATTGCCCGTGATGCTGAAGGGGCAGAGCATTTCATCACCATCGAGGTGGAAGGGTGCCGGAATGACAGCGAAGCCCGCCGGATCGCAAAAACCATCGCGGACAGCCCATTGGTCAAGACCGCCATCTTCGGACATGATCCCAACTGGGGGCGGATTGTCTCCGCCGCGGGTTATGCGGGAGTCGAGTTTGCGGAGGAGAATCTCTCCCTCTGGCTTGGCGACATGTTGCTGTATCGAGCGGGGACTCCGTGTCCTTTTGACGTTCTCACAGCTTCTGCCTATCTGAAACAGAACCGCGATATCCATATCCGCCTCAAGTTCGATCTTGGTCCAGGAAAATGCACATTCTACACGTGTGATCTCACCACGGAATACGTGCGTCTCAATGCAGATTACACGACCTAATGCCATCAACAGTCATGTTTGCGTAGCATTCATTCGAGGGTTGGCTGGCGTTACCCGGCCTGATGCGAGAGTCCTCATGGTTTACCCGCTGTCCTCCCCTTTACTGGAGTTGCATCATCTGGGACGCGACTACGGCTCGATAACAGCCCTGTCCGATATCAGCTTGACATTACCCCCAGGGCGGATCGGATTGCTGGGACCTAACGGGGCCGGAAAATCCACTTTGTTGAAAATCCTGTTAGGGTGGTTGCCCCCTTCGCGAGGCACCGGCCGCTTCCTGAATGTGGAACTGACTGCACCAGCCCACCTCCGCCGTCAGTTACGTGAGCGGGTGGGTTTCATGCCGGAAGCTGATGCCTTGATCCCAGGGTTGTCAGGAGTCGAGTACGTCGCTTTTGCAGGAGAATTATGCGGCCTGCCACGACGCCATGCCCTACGCCGCGCCCACGAGATCCTTCATCTTCTCGAAATGGACGAGGCACGCTACCGCCCCGTGGAAAGCTACTCCACGGGTATGCGGCAAAGAGTCAAACTCGCCCAGGCTCTGGTACATGACCCGCCTGTGCTGCTCCTCGACGAACCCACAGCCGGTCTCGACCCTGCTGGCCGCGATGCTCTGCTCCAATTACTGGAGCACATTGCCACTCAGTACAACAAGTCCATCATACTCTCCACCCATTTGCTGGCTGACGTCGAGAGGATCTGCGATCAAGTCGTTGTTCTAGCCGCAGGGCAAGTGTGTGCAGCCGGTCAGGTAGAACACCTCAAGGACCCTCGCGGCAATCGCTACAGACTCCAAACCTACGGCGAGGACGAGGTGTTCGCAACCCAACTGCGGCTTCACAACATCACGGTCTTAGATCACCACCGACCAGGAGCATGGCGCGTCCTTGTTCCGGCGGATTGGAAACCCCAACATTTTTTCAAGATTGCCCACCAATCCCAGACCATAATCCATCGCCTTGTACCGGATGAAGAAACTCTGGAGGAGCTTTTCCTTCGCTTACTCTCGGCCAATAAGATGAAGAGGGGCGAGGATGCCGGCCCTCCATCCCTCTCCACCGGCGAGAAATGATGATGAAGGGAGTTGATTCACAACTCTTGCAATTCACTCCATGGGAGGGGAATCACACTCGGCGACATGCCGCAGCCGTGGCGATTCTCCGTATCTCGCTGCTTCTCATAGTCCGCCAGCGCCTCTTCTGGGCACTCTTAGCGCTAGCGGCACTGGCCTTTTTCTTCTTTTTCTACGCCCAATATCTCCTCGTTTGGATCAGCCAACACCTTGCCCAAGAGACGATCCGGATCGCAGGCTTCCCTGTCAGTGTCTCCAACCTCTTGCGCTTTCTAGATCGCCTCGCCCTGAATGGTTCTGCACATACTTATGGCAACTTCATCTGGTTTCAAGGATACATTATTGTGATTCTGCTAGCTTTCAGCGGATCGCAACTCTTTGGTAACGATATTGTATATGGATCTATGTTATTTTATTATTCCAAGCCCATATCTCTATGGCATTATTTTTACGGAAAATGTTGCACCATAGCCTTACTTTTACTCATGACAACTTTTATACCCGCTATTATACTCTGGATCGAGGCAGGATTACTTTTCGATTGGAAAACATACTATATGCAAAACTATCATCTCCTGCTAGGAATCACAGGATATTCGACCCTTATAGCTCTGACTCTCAGTCTCTTGACCGCTGCTACTGCCTTGTTGTTTCGCCGGACCACTCCCTTGGTGCTCGCTTGGATGGGCCTCTTCGTCCTTCTCCGCCTGATATCGAATTGGTTGACCTTGGCCACCCAAGATGCCAGTTGGCGATTGCTGGATTTGTGGAACAACCTGTATCTATGCGGGCTATGGTGCTTCGGCGTTGACCATGCCACGATCCGCCCGGTTCCTCAGCCAAGTTACGACGCGGCTTGTTTAGTGATAGTGGGAATAATAATACTATGTTTGATGTATATAAATTTTTATCTGAAATATTTATATAAATGAGTTATTATTTACTTTGAATCAAAATGTATAATTCAGCTCTTTACAAAGATGAGCCATTGCTGCAATTCATCGACGTTTCCAAGTGGTTCGGTCCTATCCTGGCTTTAAGTCAGATCACCTGGACCTTCAAGTCCGGAATCGTAGGACTGGTCGGTGCTAATGGAGCTGGCAAGTCCACCTTCTTGCGCCTGGCCGCTGGCTTGCTTCGGCCGACTCTGGGGGAAGTCAAAATTGCGGGACATGACGCGTGGGACTGGCGCAGTCGGCGCTTAATAGGGTATTGCCCCAGCACCGACGCGTTTTTTCACGATCTGAGCGGACAGCAATTCGTCTTGGTCATGGCTCGTCTATGCGGAATGACACGGCGGGAGGCACGAAAAAGCACGGAAGCGATCTTACAGCGTCTAGGCCTGCACGATTTGGCAACCCGACCTATTTATGGGTACTCTAAGGGCATGCGCCAACGGATCAAATTAGCTCAGGCTCTTGTACACCACCCCCCTCTCCTGATCCTTGATGAGCCTTTGGCGGGAATCGATCCGTTAGGACGACACGAACTCATCGGTCTCTTTCGACAGTTGAATCAGGAAGGTCACTCCCTCATCATCTCCAGTCACGAATTGGAAACTCTGGAGCAGCTTACGGACCAGATTCTCATCCTGAGTCGAGGCCGGCTCGCGGCTGCTGGTACGATCGCAGAAATCCGCCATCAGCTCTCGGAATATCCCATTACCATTCGGATAACAGTCAGCTCTCCTCGCGAGTTGGCCCGCCAACTTATCGACTGGCCGGAGGTCAGTGCCATCGAATGGCCTGCTTCCTCGCAACATACATCCTGCAACACACTACTCGTTCGTGTGCATCGACCCAGAGAGTTTTTCCAGCGTCTTACGCAGTTTCTCGCGCAGAATACATCATGGGATATCACATGTTTTGAATCTATTGATGAATCTGCTCATGCATTATTAGGATATATACTCGGTGGTTCTGGAAAAACTTGAAATAAAATTACCATCTTATGTCAAAAATTGGAGATTTAGAAAACCCTATGCTACAAGACAATACTGTCTCTTTCACGTTTAAATATAGAAATATAGTTTTATCGTGGTTTTATTTGATCTGGTTCATACTCGCGGGTCAACTGCGCCGTAACAGTCTCACCCTATGGGTATCTACAATACTTTCCGGGGTGGTTGTGCTGTGGGTCAGCATCGAAACCCAACGTGATCGCTGGGATCTGCGCCAGCGCCGGATAGCACGGGCTGGCCCCACTTATGGACAGATCCTGGATCGCGCCATCATGGAACAAGCGTATGCGGTCCTATCTTCTCAGTTCCCCGCAGGGACTGCCGGCGCGGTGCCACTTCTGATACCTTCCACCCTCCTGCGCCTGAACCAAATTCAATCTCACTTAGGTTTCATGCACTATTCCTACTGGATAATGTATGGCGTATATCTAGGATTTCTAATGCCATTATTGACATTATCTTGTGTCAATACATTGATTGATCCCGAAAATGATGCTTGGGTGTGGCTATGGTCCCGACCCCTTCCTCGTAGCAGCATTTATCTGGCCCAATGGATAGGCACATTGCCGTGGATATTTCTCCTGAATTTCGGTGTTTTGACAGCGTTAGCATTAGCCGGTGGAACATATGGACGGAGATCACTATTCCTATATTCGCTATCTATCATGCTGGGTATCTTCGCTTTGGCATCCCTTTTTCATTTTTTCCATATTCTATTTCGGCGGCCTGTTGTTATTGGACTGATATATGTATTCTTCTTCGAATCACTGGTGGGCAACTTGCCCGGTAGTGTTAAGCTGTTAAGCTTGACGTTCCATATTCGTAGCCTCATGTATAGGGCAGCCCAAGCGGAGGGATATCAAGTAGAACTCCTCTTGTTTCCCGAAGCTGCCACGTGGGAAGCCGCTGTGGGATTCTTGCTATTTGTTACTGTCTTGTTGACATTGCTGGGAGCATGGCTATCGAGTTACCGGGAACGAAGAGAAATCATTTGAGTCGACGGATCCAATTACGAGAATGTCGAAAATGCTGATTCGTGCATGGAATACGAATATCTTGGGGGAAGAGCAATGAATCCCAAAGATGTTGTCTACGAATCGCCTCTTCACGGATATCAGGGGGATCGTGTCCCTCAGGCACAGAAAGTATTACCCGCGGGTTTGACGTTGTGCATTAGTCGTGAAGCCGGTGCACGGGGTGGAACCATTGCTCGCAAAGTCGGCGATCTTCTCGGCTGGCAGGTCTTTGCCCAAGATAGCATCGATTATCTGCTCCAACAGGAGAATGCCCGCCAGCAGTTGGAGACCGAGTTATCTATTTCCTCTCAGGACTGGCTTGCGGAGCAACGGAAGCGCTTGGAAGGCCAACGCTGGCCATCGGAAGATGCAAAAACCTTAGTGGATCTGCTGCTCGTGATTGCAGCCCGTGGAGAAGCCGTCATCGTCG
Source organism: Thermogemmata fonticola (assembly GCF_013694095.1). Lineage (NCBI taxonomy): Bacteria > Pseudomonadati > Planctomycetota > Planctomycetia > Gemmatales > Gemmataceae > Thermogemmata > Thermogemmata fonticola. The sequence continues at coordinate 146,128 of NZ_JACEFB010000005.1, forward strand.
GTCGGGGTGCGGGTTTCCTCTTGCCCCCGCAAAGCACCATCCATGTGCGGATTGTGGCTCCCTTCCCGGATCGTGTCGCTTGGCTGGCCCAACTCCTCCGCCTGACCCAACAGCAGGCCGAAGAAGAGGTCCAAGCACGGGATCGCCGCCGTGCGCGGTTTCTCTCGCAAGTATTTGGACAGGAAGCTGCGGATCCCACCCGTTACGACGCCGTTCTCAATTCCAGCCGTTTGGGAGTTGAAGCCTGCGCTCAGATTCTGGGTTGGATGGTCCGTACTCGCCAGGCTTTGACGGCGTGGGCCTCGGACCGAGAAGCGTTACTTCCAGACTCTGGTCTTTGGGAACGACCCTCATGACGTCCCCGGAATCATGGTTAACCCGGCGGGGGGCACCTCAGCCTCGTGCCGCGATTATTTTGGGATCGGGATTGGGCCATCCTCCCCCCGGCTACGTCGAGGTCGTAAGCGGCGCTTACCAGGAGCTTCTGCCTCTGCTGCACCCTCCTGTTCCAGGACATGCTCATCGGTTGTCCATTGGGTTCTGGAAAGGGGTTTGTGTGCTATTACTTTATGGAAGACTTCACTATTACGAGGGTTATCCCCTGGAACAAAGCACTGCTCTGGTCCGCTTGGTAGCGACTTGGAATATTCCACGGCTCATATTTACCAACGCTGCTGGTAGTCTTACACCCGCATTGAAACCTGGTGATTTGATGGCCATCCGTGCACACTACATGTTAGTAGGGTCGACAGCCTGGAAGCATCTGCTCTCCAAAACCCCGAATGAGCGACCTTATACATCTCAATTATTACAACGCCTGTCTGATCTTCCCCAGGGAACCTATGCCGCCGTTCCTGGACCCTGCTATGAAACTCCTGCGGAAGTTCGAGCATTGAGTAGGTGTCAGGCCCATGCCGTCGGTATGTCCACAGCTTGGGAAGCCGAAGCAGCTCACCACCTCGGCCTGGAAGTCGCAGCACTCAGTTGCATCACCAATTATGCTACAGGTATACAAGGCTCTACTCCTGCTCATCAAGAAGTGATGGAAGTATCCCGTCGGTCCTATGACAAATTATTCCATCATATATCAAAGTTGATTGAGTAGAAACTATCAGAAATTTATATATCACATATCAAGATTCGGAAAACCGCATCTTGTGAAACTCTACAGCTTTCCGCCAGCACTTCGTTCTTCTCCCTATCCAAGAGCTGACCTCAGGCGTATGATAAATATGCGATTCATCACACGCAGAGGCCGAGCACATGGGCTTAAGAAGCTCCCTTCAATGCCATCTGAGCCTCATCGCTGGTATGGGAATCATGCTATTATCGCCGGACCTAGCTAGCGCTCACGCTTTGGAAGCGATTGTGCGGGTGACCAACACTGCCTTAGTCATCGAGGCCGGTTACGACGATGACACACCTGCCCCGAGTGCTAAAGTCGTTATCAGAGATGCCAATCAGCGCATCGTTTTTGAAGGAACAACGGATGATCGCGGCTTATGCACTTTTTCTCTCCCTCCCCCAGGGATGTACGTTGCTGAAGTGACATCAACAGGTCATCGCGCTAGTGTGGAGTTTGTTGTTGAAAATGCTCCTGGGGAATATCAAAGTTGGCGGCCGAACCGCCGCACTGGACTCTTCGTAGGGATCGGCGGATTACTAGTCCTCGTGTTGATAAGCTGGTGGCGATTGCGTCGGCGTCAACGATCTCCTCGGAACAGCCCACCGATGGACGCCAATCAAGAAGGCGGATTGACCTAATGGAGGGCACGATTCACGCGAGGCGAGTGGAGGTCTTCGGGGAAAGGGAGCGGTAGGGAGCAATGACGCTCTAGCCATAACGCACCCCAGGATTGGCGGTATTATCGAGGCGTCAGCCCGAACTCGCAGAACTGCTACACTTGCTATCCGCAGAGTTCTCGGCCCGTTTGCTCCCACACCACATTGGAGCGAGCACAAAAGCGATTCCCAACATCGATCCGTTGCGATATGCTACTTCTAGATATGGGGCAAGTGGCGGGAACAAATTGAAGGATTGGCAGCCAAATTGCTATTCCATCATTTTCCAACATGGGACGGTAATAGTGAGGTTGGTTGTACTATCCTGAATCCTGAAAAGTCATCTGCTGTCAAGAGGAAGTCACTATGCAGCGGACAGCGCACATTCTAGCTTTCGGGGCCGGAATCGTTACTATGGTGTCCTTAGCAACGGGGATTCACGGCCAATCCGGAAGACTGGGTCCATTAGGGCTGCCATCGGTATCTGCATTAGATCGCCTCAACTTGCGGGCTGAGTGGTCGCTCCAATTGCCGATGGAAATCAACCGTGATGCCATCATGCAAGCGCAAACTATCGACGAGCAACTTTTTGTCCAAACACGAACGGGTCTTTTTTTCGCTATCGATAGCCGCACGGGGCAAATTCAGTGGCAGAAACAATTGGGCAACGGTGGCTATTCGGTAATGCACCCGGCTGCAGCTAATGAACGTCTCGTTTTCGTTACCTTTGTCACCAAACTTTATGCATTTCACCGATACACAGGCAACGTGGAGTTTGAGATCGACTTGGGCAGCGGCCCCACAGCTGGATTAGCTGCCGATGATACTGGAGTGTATTGTGTATTAGGGATGCGGACTGGTAATAGTGCTGCCCATCGCATCACTGTCTATAACTTACTCAATCCAATTCCTGTACCATCACAGCAACGCGTGGGTCCTATTGATCCTCAACGTCCTTGGATCAAAGATGCCTACGGCTCGCCCGTGGATGAAGTCATGAAACGCTATGCTCCAGGTACACGTCCCGCCAACGGAGGCGAGCCAATCCCAGTGATCCGACCTTACTCCCTCTCCAACACCGAACCCACGGGTGGCTACACCGGCAGTCGCACACCCTCTCTCTCCCCTTTGCCTCGTATCACTCCACCATATACGCTGACCAATGAAAATTATACCCCATCATTGAATGCACTTCCTTCACTACGACAACCATACCATCTTCGTACGGAATCGAGCAAATATATTCAGAGCACGCCATCGATAGGTACCATTCCTCCATCCGTGGCGGCAGCCCTGGCGCTCACAGACCTACGACCCAAGCCAATCCAACCGTCGATACGCTGGGAGTACGGGTTGCGGGGGCGTATCGAGTATCCTCCGCTTCTGACGCAGCGGCGTGTGTGGGTCTTCCTTTCTCCCCAGTACGCCTATGCCTTCAACAAAAAGGATCGAACCTTGGAGTTGACGGACAGATTGGTCGACAACATCACCGCCGCACCGGTCCAAGCTGAGAACACTATTTACATTCCCACTGCTAATGCTCTCTTGGCAGTCAATGGAGAGTTGGGTGGTACCGACAGCGGCCTTGAGTTGCTCTGGCGTACCCCGATTCCTGGCCGCAATAATCATTCCCCATTTATCACGAACAAGTATGTCTACGTATCCGGGGATGAGACTGGGGTCATTTGTTTGGATCGCCGCACCGGACAAGTTCTTTGGCAATCGGACAAGGACGTTGACACCGTCTTCGCCGCTAATGAGGAATTCGTTTATACCCGCGATCGAGTTGGCAATCTTTTGGTCTTCGACGCTGGTCGGCCAACGGATCCATTCCGTCGACGCTCTCTCCCCTTAGCCGAACTCGAGGCCGGCGATTACAACCTCGTCATTACTAACACGGTTTCTGATCGGGTTTATCTCGCCACCAAAGGGGGAACAATTCTCTGCATGCGCGATAAAGCTCCCAAGTATGCGGCACCTGTTCGTGTCTGGCCGACACCCCTTATCAAACCCGCCCCACTCAAAGAAGGCCAGAATCCCCCTAAAGACGGCAAATCGTGATTGGCAGCCGACTCTGACAGCATCTTCATCAACAGCGTATGGTCACTCTACCCACGCGATTGCATTACGCCCGCTTGAGTTGGGAGGTGGGGACGCTGTTGTTTGCTGCCTCGGCTCATGGATTGGCAGTGGTTTCTTTCGCCCAAAATCTCCAGGACTTTCTGCGCTGCCACCCGAGAAAACGGCGATCAATAGTCTGGCGTGAGGATGCGCTGGGACTGCGGGATTACAGGGAAGCTCTCAGGAAGTGGCTGGTTACTCTGGAAGGTGAGCTTCCTTTTCCGTTGGATATGAGGGGAAGCGATTTCCAAAAAGAAGTCTGGCGTGCCTTACAAACCATACCTCGCGGGAGTGTCCGAACGTATGGCCAAGTGGCGCGGGAGATAGGCCGGCCGTCGGCTGTCCGTGCCGTTGCTCAGGCGTGTGCCGCTAATCCTCTCGCGCTGGTCATTCCTTGTCACCGTGTGGTACGATCCGATGGCTCATTGGGGGGCTATCGCTGGGGACAGCGGCGTAAACGCCTCATACTCCAACATGAATCTCAATTATAGGCACATGCTATTTTTTCAGCAATATGGATTACATTGATTCATATAAATATAGCAGTCTGCATATTATTATCAAGAGCATTGACCCTTCCATATAATCCCTCAAGCTGAATTGCCTGTCAGTCAAATTACCAAGCTCCGGCAGAACTGCTCTTGCCTGACCTGGAAAACACGCTATAGCCACGCATGCCGCTGCCACAGGCGGCAGGGCCATTAGGGTCGCTATTGAAGAGATACTGGGGAACAAAATGAAAAGGCTCATCCGGAATCGGCAGAATCAGAATCGCAGGACGTTCATCGGGCCTGTGTCTGCGAATCGTTTCCGTTCCTGGTGGGGTATCGCGATGGCTTTGGCCGCAGTGTGTGGCTATGGTATCGGCAGTATAACGAGTACCGGAGCTTTGCTATTCGCACAGTCTCAAAATCATGGAAGTAATAATAAACAAGTAGTTGCATATATTTATAATGGAATACCAGTTACGCGTGAAGAACTCGGCGAGTTTTTGATTGCACGTGGCGGATATCAAAAGTTGGAGCTATTGGTTAATAAGCGCATCATCGAAATCGAAGCCGCGCGGCGCAATCTCAGCGTAACACCGGAAGAAGTTCAAGCTGCCCTCAATGAAAATCTACGCACTTTAGGTATCAGTAAAGAAGATTTCGTCAACAAAGTCCTTCCCCATTATGGTAAAACACTTTATGAGTGGACAGAAGATGTTATTAAACCGAGATTGTTGTTAACAAAGATGTGCCGAGATCGCGTCAAAGTCCATGAGGAAGACATACAACGTGCCTTTGAGAATAAATACGGAGAGCGTCGGCAAGCCAAGATCATCATTTGGCGCCCCGCGGAATTGAAAGTAGCCCAAAAGCAATGGGATGAGGCCCGGCGGAGTGACGAAGATTTTGACCGTATCGCACGCATGCAAGCGGACCCGAACCTAGCGGCTGCTTGTGGGCTAGTCGCTCCGATCGGAAGATATGCTTGGGTAGATAGCGAAGGCAAAAGCGATGCGGTGGAAAAAATGCTCTTCAGTCTCAAGGAAGGCGAAATCAGCCAGCTATTCCAAACTCCGGCAGGTATTATGTGCGTAAAATGTGTGAAGATCATCCCTCCAGATCCACGTGTAAAATTGGAGCAAGTCCGTGGAGAACTCGAAAAGGAGATTTTTGACAAAAAACTGAATGCGGAAATCCCTAGATTCTTTGGGGAACTCAAGGACCAAGCTCGGCCGCAGTTGCTCCTCAAAGGCCCACCGACCCCGGAAGAGTTCTCGGAGGGAACCCGACGCCTGATCGAAGCCGCTGGCCTACAAGTCCCTCCTTCAACCGACTCTAGTAACAACAACTCACCCCAGGAAAAGAAGTAGATCAATCCGCCCGCAAGCGATCCGGCGGAGAATCAGAACAGGGCTTTCATTGGCGGGTCACGTTCATCGGAGCATGCTTCCTCCATCCCGCAGCCGGCGGATAACTTCTCCTGGCGGTCCGCGGCTAACTCCTCTTGCCAGCCCCGCCATTGGTCCGTTACTCAGGGGGTTGCGGCTGGAACTTCTCTTGACACACCGTTTGTGATTCGAGCTGAAGACGATGCAGGAGATAAGCCCGAAGCAAAATTGGCAATGGTCCTGGGCCACAGCGGTGCTGCTTCTCAGCGTCGCAGGTGGGCTGTATTTGGTACCCGTGGTGTGGGGGCGAACGCTTACGGGGCACGAATCCGTACAACCTCAGACCAGCCGGGAGATGCTCAGCAGCGGTCACTGGCTTATTCCCACGATTGGCGGGGATGTCTGGTTAGAACGGCCGCCGCCGCCCATGTGGTGGATCGGGATCGTGTACACCGTCACAGGAGTAAAAGCTTCTGATTCAATCGCACGATTGGCTGCTGTTCTGGCTGCCCTGCCCATAATTCTTCTGACTGTAGGAATAGCCAAACGATTATTCGGGAAAGGTGTAGCGGTGATGGCAGGGTTGATCCTGGCCACCATGCACGAGTTCTACTCCTACGCGATCAATCCTGAAGCGGACATTTTTCTTTGCCTGATTGTAACGGCCGTGCTGGCCCTCTTCGTCTCGATGGAATTCCCACACGTCAGAACTACGGGTGCAGTCGCTGGCTCAGGAAAGCCGTCATTTTTCGGCACGCGTCCCTGGCCTATGGCCGGCTTTTTCTTGTTGCTTGGGGCCACGAATTGGGCAAAAGGGCTGCTCTTCGGTACGGTCATGGCTGCCGCCCCGATCGTGTTGTATTTGCTGGGCAGGGCCTTACAGGAGCGATCCTTTCATCCTCTGCGTCCTTATCTCTGGTGCTGGGGCTGGCTGATCGCGGGGGCTGCCGCCTTGGCCTGGCCGGTAGCAGTTATTGGTCAGTATCCCGAAATCCTCCAGTTGTGGCAGGAACATTATCTGGGACGGTTGCATCGCGGATATCTACGGGAACCATGGTGGTATTACGCGGTTCAAGTGCCCTACGTGCTCTTACCCTGGACTCTACCCGCGCTGGTAGGACTTCTTTGCTCAGCCCGAGCGGCATGGCAACACGCCGGCCGAGAACGATTCATCTGCTGCTGGGCGCTTTCCGCTCCTTTGCTCCTTTCACTGGCAGATGGCAAGCACCATCACTATCTGCTCCATTGCCTAGGCGGATGGGCCATCCTCGCCGCCGTAGGATTGGCACCACTCTGGGGTTGGCTTCAGGACAAGCTCCGCCTTATCCCTTATAGTGCTGCGTTGGGCGCAGTTGCCATGGCATTACTCGCTGGTACGGGAGGTATTTTGTGGTATTCTCGAATTCCTGGAAGATGGGGCACAATCGTTGGAGCGGTGGTTTTCATCAGCCTTGCCACTTGGGTAATCCTCACTGCCTGCCAGCAGCGCCATCTGTTACGAGCATTTGTCGGCATCCTCGCACCGATCCTTGCCGCCTATTGGCTCTGGGTCCCCTACCAAGCAAGCTATCTCGATGACTACAAAGAGGACCTGGTTTTTCTCCGAGGTGCGGAAAGCCTAATCCCGAACGATGTCCCAGTGCTGGTGCAGTATGATTGGACCGCGCCTTTGGAAACCTTTTGGGTGCTCTACCACATGCGGCGTCCTGGCGTGTTGATTCGCGATCCCTGGCAAGCGGCCGAAAAAACTGCAAATGGAGGCCAGAATTCGTCAACAGCCTATGTACTCGCCCGCCGGCTTGACCTGCCGCTATACCGCCGCGCTGGTACAGTGGAGACAGTACTGGAAAGCACTCGGACACGAGGGGAAAAAAATCCCGACCAACGGCGTGTTCTCTATCGGATCCACTTTACCCAACCCTTGCCTCCCGCGCCAGAAGACTACCTGCGGGTCGTTCGCCGTACCTTGTGGTGACAAGATGAGAATAAACTCTACAATAAGAGCATGACCCAAGTGCTCGTGCATCTACGCCTGTTCGCAGTCTTCCGAGATACCCTTGGAGCCGACCTGATACCTGTGGAACTGCCGGCTGGAAGCACGGTCGCCGACCTGCGGCAAGCGCTGTACTGTCGCTGGCCGACTCTGCGAAATCTCCTGGAACGAAGCGCTATCGCCATTAACCAAGAGTATGCTTCTGATAACCACGTTCTTTCATCCGGCGATGAAGCGGCTCTGATCCCCCCCGTGAGTGGAGGCCAACCATTCTCCCCCATCCCGTGATACGTCCTTTTCTTCTCCCGTAAACTCCCCAGACTCAAATTGGCGTAAACCAGCTTCCATCACCCCACGTGCATGCCTCCTCAAAGGCATCATCTGGGCAACACTATCCGCGCTCATCTAATGGATCCCATGACCCTACAGATATATTGAATGACTACACGGACAGCTAAAATAAGGGGAGTCCCACAGGACATCCCTGCTGTGGAAACCATGCGGTATTCCAGAGAACCTCCTTGATCATTCGAGGAAAACAACCCTAGCTACGGCGTTGATCATGATCCAACTGACGCGCGAGGCGATCGATTATCACAGCATCTCCGAAGCGGTGCGAGACCCTCATCACGGTGCTGTGGTGCTTTTTCTGGGCACGGTGCGGGACTTGACGGGCGAGGATCGAACGCTTCGTCTGGAATATGAAGCTTACGAACCAATGGCGAAGAAGAAACTCCAGGAGATCCTAACCCAGGTCCAGCAACAATGGCCTGGAGCCAAAGTAGCCATAGTGCATCGGCTCGGCGTCTTAGATGTCGGTGAAGTGAGCGTCGCCGTGGCCGTTAGCACCCCTCATCGTGCTGAGGCATTCGCGGCCTGCCGCTACGTGATGGAGGCGATCAAAGCCGATGTGCCGATTTGGAAAAAGGACATCAACCCGGAAGGGAAGGAACAATGGGTCCATCCAGAGGAAAAAACAGGTAGCCCGGCAACTACCGCAGGTTCACTACAATGACATGTATGCCTGGTCGCCCTAAGGATTCTGGTCAATAGGCAGGCACCGTGACACGGTACAAGTTACCTCTGGCAGGCGAAACCTTCTCTGAAAGCGGGAAAAGCGTTTTTGCTTCCCCGTTTTCCTCCACCTCCGGTGAGCTGACGGACCGATATGGCCGGCGGCATAACAATCTCCGCATTTCAGTCACCGATCGGTGCAATCTCCGATGCCTTTACTGCATGCCGGAGGAGGTGGTCTTCCTGCCCCGACAAGAACTTTTGAGCTTCGAGGAGATCACCACCTTCGTTCAGGCGGTGCTTCCCTTGGGTATCGACAAAATCCGCCTGACAGGTGGCGAGCCTCTCCTCCGCAAGGACTTGCACAAGTTAGTGCGGATGCTGTCCGCCTTACCGGGTCTGCGCGATCTGAGCCTGACAACCAACGGCTTGCTTCTGGAAGAACAGGCTCCGAGGCTTTATGAAGCGGGACTCCGCCGGATCAACATCTCGTTGGATACCCTGGACCCTCAGCGCTTCCGGTTATTGACCCGGCGCGATGGACTGGAGCGGGTGTTAGCCGGCATTCAGGCTGCCCGGCAACTGGGCTTTTCGCCGATCAAGATCAACATGGTGGCTCTTCGGGGCTTCGCAGAACGGGATCTAGTTCCGTTGGCTCGCTTGTGCCGAGATTGGGGTCTGGAGCTGCGCATTATCGAATACATGCCGATCGGGGCCGAAGAATGGGAACGGGATAAAGTCGTCACTGCCGAAGAATGTCTACAATGGCTCGAAGAGTCGATCGCACCACTCCGACCAATCGCGAATGATCCGACCTCTCCCGCTCAGGAATACGAGTATTTGGATGGCCAAGGACGAGTGGGCATCATTGCCTCAATTTCACGGCCTTTTTGCCGCCACTGCAATCGTCTGCGATTGACGGCGGAGGGGAAGCTCCGCTATTGTTTGTTCGCACTCGAAGAGACGGACATCAAGCCGCTTCTTAGGCAATCTCCACCGGATTTGCTACAAGTGCAACAGCTCGTGCGGCAAACCGTCTGGGCCAAATGGCCAGGACATCAAATCCACTCTGCCGAGTTCGTCAAGCCCACGCGGACCATGCACGCCATCGGCGGATAATCACGAGGTGGTTACGTCAGGTCTCCGTTCATTGGCGCCAAGGAGCGGTACTGGCCGAGCAGGTGTAGAGCAGCCCTGTAGGAAGTGATGCATGAACTTTCTGGACCGGTGTGGAGCAGGGGGAAGTGTATTATTCCTCGCGCCGTTCCTACAATTTCCGCAATACGTTGTAAGAAGCGGCTAGGCATCGGGAGGCTAAAACCGCCGTGGAATATCGCATCGGGCTGGGTCACGATACGCACCGATTGGTCGAGGGACGCCCTTTGATTCTCGGTGGGGTAAGCATTCCCCATCTCCGTGGTCTAGTGGGGCATTCGGACGCCGATGCGCTCTTACATGCTTTGACAGATGCTTTGTTGGGCGCAGCAGGACTGGGAGACATCGGCGAAGCCTTTCCCGACGATGATAGGCGTTGGCAAGGGGCAGACTCCCGTATTTTCCTCGATGCGACCCTACAACGTCTCCAGGCCCTCCGGTGGAAGGTGGTCAATATCGATGCGATCATCTTCGCTCAGGAACCGAAACTGGGAGCCTGGAAAGCTGTCATTCGGCGGAACCTCGCCAGACTCCTAGCTCTTCCCGAAGATAACATCAACGTGAAAGCGAAAACTGGGGAAGGGGTTGGGCATATTGGCCGTGGTGAAGCATTGGCAGCACAAGTCGTTGTCCTGCTCCAGCGACCGCCACTTTCCGTCCCGGACCAGGACTTAGCCCCCACGCCCTCCTCAGAACCACCCGATACAGCCTGATCCGACAGAGGCACGACCTACCTACCGATAGGTAAAAAAGTTAGCAGGGAGAGGCATTCGTTTGCAGAGAGTCTAACGTTGTCAGTTGGCGAGGGATCGCATGGCATTGCAGATTTACTCCACACTTAGCCGCAGCAAGCAGCCGTTTCACAAGCAACCGGGCGAAACGGTGACGATGTATGTCTGCGGCCCAACAGTCTATAAGCCTAGCCACATCGGACATATGGTGGGGCCGGTGATCTTCGATACTGTGAAGCGGTATCTCACCTGGCTTGGCTATCGCGTCACGTGGGTGGTCAATATCACCGATGTGGATGACAAACTCATTGAGCGCGCCCGGGAACTGGGGCAGAGCGTCACGGCGTTGGCCCGCGAGATGACCGAGGACTACTTCCGCTGCCTGCAAGCGTTGAACGTCACGGGAATCGATCATTTCCCGCGGGCCACGGAATATGTGCCCGTGATGATTGACATCATTCTCGATCTCGAGGCCAAAGGCTACGCCTATCGTGCCGATGGAGATGTGTACTTCGATATCAGCCGGGACCCGGATTACGGCAAGTTGTGCCATCGCGATCCGGAGCAGATGGCAGCCGGCGCTCGTCTGGAAATCAATCCGAAAAAACGGAATCCAGGCGATTTTGCCCTTTGGAAGGGTGCCCGACCGGATGAGCCTCCTGAAGTCCGCTTTGATAGTCCATTCGGACCTGGACGTCCCGGCTGGCATATCGAATGCTCCGCAATGTCACTGCGATTGCTCGGCGCACCCATTGACATCCACGGCGGCGGTCTGGATTTGCAATTCCCTCACCATGAAAATGAGCTAGCCCAGAGCGAATCCTATACCGGTGGCGAGTTCGTCAAAATCTGGATGCACAACGGACTGTTGAAATTGCGAGACAAGGAGGGGCACGAGGCCAAGATGGCCGGCTCATTGGGCAATGTTCTCAATGTGATGGACGCCCTGCGGCATCTCAGCGGCGATGCCCTGCGATTTTTCATCCTGAAAACCCATTACCGCACCCCCATTGACCTCGGCATCTGGGACTGGAACAATCCGGCCACTCCGCTTCCCCAGGGTCTGGTGGAAGCCCGCAAAGCTCACGACACTTTCGTCCGCTTTGCCGAGCGAGTCCAGCGGATTCTCCACGTACCCTTCGACCAGATTCCTGCTCCTCAAAGAGCCTCGGATCCGCACACGGTGACTCAGCCGGAACATCAGGCGGCCTTCCAACGCTTCCGGGAATTCATGGATGACGATTTCAACACAGGCGGCGCGGTGGGCGTTCTCTTCGAACTCGTCAATCATCTCAATCGGGTGGCGGATCGCGGTAAGTTAGAAGACCCTGCCTGCGCAGACCCGGCACTGCGGGAAACTTTCCGCGAAGGAGTGACGCTGGTTCGCGAGATGGCGAACATTCTGGGATTGACCTTCCAGGCTCCGGCGACAAAATGGGAGGCAGATCAGGGACTGACACCGCAATTGCTTCAGCTTCTCATTCAGTTGCGGGAGAAACTCCGCGACAGTGCCAAAGCAGCACCCAAGGATAACCCTTTGCGGGGGACCTTGTTTCAACTGTCGGATCACATTCGTGCCCAACTGCTCGAGTTGGGCATCATCCTGGAAGATCGTCCCACAGGGACTTCCTGGCGCTTCAGCCGTTGATCCTGAGCTTGATCGGTCCCTGGGTGTTGGTCCAGGATGAAGAGTATCTGTTCGCAGATCATCTCTGGGACCGCCTTCCCTCCCAGCAAGGCTTGGTTTGCGGGAGTTGCTACAATTTTCTGGGAGGCGGGTCACGGGAACAGGCAACTTGACTGCGATGAAGGTGATCGATTTGAACGCCGACGTGGGAGAAGGTGCAGGCTCGGACGCCGAGATTCTGCCCTTGATTAGCTCCGCAAATGTCTGTTGCGGCCTGCATGCGGGGGGAGTGGAAGAGTCGGCCCGAACCATTCGCGAGGCGATGCGCGCGGGGGCGGTCATTGGAGCACATCCGGGATACGCCGACCGAGAGCACTGCGGGCGGCGTGAATGGTCGGTGACAGCCGAGCAGGTCCAGCATCTGATGCTTTATCAGGTCGGTGCACTGCAGGCCTTGGCCGAAGCCATGGGAGGCCGGGTCTGTTACGTCAAACCCCATGGCGCTTTGTACCATCAATTGTGCCGGGAACGGCCGCTAGCTGAGGCATGCGTGCAGGTGCTGGAGCACTGGCACTTGCCGATCGTGGGATTGCCCGGCAGCCAATTGGAAGCTGCATGTCAGGGCCGCCTTCCCTTCATCCGCGAAGGCTTTCTGGATCGGCGCTATCGTCCGGATGGAAGTTTGGTACCGCGCCACGAAGCGGATGCCTTGATCCTGGACCCCCAGCAGGCAATCGCCCAGGCTGAGCGCTTGTTGCAGCACTGGGGTGTTCAGACGCTCTGCGTCCACGGGGATACCCCAGAAGCCGTCGCCTTGATTCGCAATGTTCGGGCCGAGCTTTTGCGTCAAGGGTATCTCATCCGCTCGTTTGTTCATTCCAATAAAGCGGCCCGAAGCGGCGGAGCCAACCGGCAAGGAGAAGAACCAACCGGCTGAAAAGCAGAGCTAACCGCCTGAGAGACGGGAAGGGCCATAGTGGGGGGCAGAATGTCGGCAGGCTTGCGTGTCGTGGCAGCAGGGTTATACAGCCTCGTGGTGGATGAAGGGCGGCCGCAGACACGCCATTGGGGCATTCCGCGGGGAGGAGCAGCGGATCGCGCGGCTTGGCAACTAGGCAACGCCCTCCTCGGCAACCCTGCTAACGCTGCCGCTTTAGAAATCACACTCTCTGGCCCGACTCTGGAAGCCACCTGTCCCATCGCTCTCGCCCTCTGCGGCGCCCCTTTTGATGTCACGGTGGATGGCCAGGAATGGTCTGTGGGGATCACCCGGACGTTGCAACCCGGTCAACGTCTGGCCATTGGCGGGGCGCAGCGCGGCGCTCGCCTCTACCTATGCGTCGCCGGCGGCCTGCTCACACCCCTACAACTGGGAAGCCGCACAATGTGGGAACCGATTCACCGCGGACAGCTCCTGCCCTGCCGCCCGGCTGTGGTCCCCCGCCGAAGGCTGCCCGATGATTTGCTGGAATCTCTCGTTCCTTCTGCCACCCCTATTTCCTTGCGCGTGCTAGACGGCCCCCAACGTTCCTTCTTCCCGGATGACGCGTTCTTCCGTCATATCTATACCGTGCAGCCTGCGAGCAACCGCATGGGGCTGCGCCTGAAGGGACCGACTCTCGCCTCCCTTCGGGAAGAGTTGCTCTCCGAGCCTGTCGCTCCAGGAGCTGTCCAAGTGACCCATGATGGCCAGCCGGTCATCCTGGGGGTCGACGGCCAAACCGTTGGGGGTTATCCCAAAATTGCTCATGTTATCCGGGCTGATCTCGACCTGCTCGGCCAACTCCGCCCCGGTGATACCGTACATTTTGTTCGTGTTAGCCTTGAAGAGGCGGAACAAGCCGGCCAAGCGCGCGACCGCTGGCTCCATCATTGGCTCGTTCGCCTTACCCATGCTGAAGGCACACCCGCCTTTCTGGACTCCAACAGCTTCTAAACGCCCTTTGCACCTCCCTACCTCCCCCCTGCTTTCGATACCTGCTTAAACACCAACCCGGCGTTCCCCCTCGGATAGCGCCCCGGATAGCGACTTTTCCGTTGCACGTCTCGACTAGCGTGGTACAATGAGATTGCGATTGAAAGTATTCAGGATCATCCCGCCGATGATCCCCCACCCTGCGATTGTTCCCTAGCGGATCGTGGATGGTCTGGAGGCCTGCTCCCCTAGCCGTCCCGGACTGTAGAGTGACGCTTCCAACGATCTCGCCCACCCTCAAAACCATTGATTCGCCATGCTGCCGATTCTTTTTGCCGTAGCCATCCAAGCCGCGCCGACCCCTGTTATGGGTTCAGGCTTGGCAGCTCTCTTCGCCGCCGTCTCAGCGACAACCCCCCCTTTGGAACCCTCAGGTCCGACGACGGCGGGAGAGGTGTCCTTTCTGCGAGAGGTTTTACCGGTACTGACCCGTGCCGGGTGCAATGCCGGCGCCTGTCATGGGAATCTCAACGGCAAGGGTGGGTTCAAATTATCGCTCAAGGGTGAAGACCCCGCCGCCGATTATGCCGCTCTGACACGAGACCTGGGTGGACGACGGACAAATGTCCACGCCCCAGAACAAAGCTTGATCCTACTCAAAGCCACGGGAATGGTCCCCCACGAGGGAGGAATTCGATTTCCCTCTCAAAGTCCGGAATACCGGCTGCTTCACCGTTGGATTGCTAGCGGATGCCCTAGAGAAGATGCTAGCCAGGTAACCCTCCGCCGCTTGCAGGTGACGCCAACCGGGGAGCAATACATCTATCCTCCTCAGGAGAGTTTTCGCCTCCAGGTAACCGCGGAGTTCAGCGATGGCAGCCGTCAGGATGTCACTCATTTGATCGCTGCCGAGTTCACCACCTTGGGGGTGGCCCGGTTGACTCCCGCCGGAGAAGTGGTGCGTGAAGGCTACGGCACGACGGTCTTGCTGGTGCGGTATTGGAATCAGGTTCAGCCACTGCGCATCGTCTTCGTTCCCAATCGACCCCCCGTGCCAGATGCGACCGTGGCCAGTGAACACGAGATCGACCGGCTCATTTTCCAACGCTTGCAGCGATTGCGCCTTCCTCCAGCACCTCCAGCAAGTGATGAGGTCTTTCTCCGCCGGGCTTACTTGGATGCCATCGGTGTGTTGCCTACGGTGGAAGAGACCCGTGCCTTTCTGGCCGATCCTGATCCGCACAAGCGAGAGAAACTGATTGATCAGTTGCTGGCACGTCCAGAATTCGCGGAGCACTGGGCATTGAAGTGGGCGGATGTCCTGCGGAATGAAGAGAAAACCCTGGATCGTAAGGGGGTGGGGGTGTTCCAGCGCTGGCTCGCGACCCAGATGGCCATCGACCGGCCTCTCCCCGAAATGGCCCGCGAGTTGCTTGGCGCCACGGGGAGCACCTACGCCCACCCGCCGGCCAATTTCTGGCGTGCCATCCGCGAACCGCTGGCGCGGGCCGAATCTGTGGCCCAGGTCTTCCTCGGCCTGCGCATCGGATGTGCTCGCTGCCACAACCATCCCTTCGATCGCTGGACGATGGATGATTACTATCAGTTCGCCGCCCTTTTTGCACGGATCGACTACCGCATCCTGGAAAACAATCGTCGTGACCGCTTCGATGGACACGAATTCGTAGGCGAACAGGTGGTATTTCAGAAGCGGGAAGGAGAACTGATCCATCCGCGGACAGGCCAACCGGCCCGCCCTCGCTTGTTGGGAAGCCCTTCCCCCCTGCCGCCAGATGCCGACCGTTTGGGAGCTATCGCCCAATGGATGGCCGACCTCGACAATCCATTCTTTGCCGCCGCTCAAGTCAACCGGGTCTGGAAGCACCTGATGGGGCGCGGCCTGGTCGAGCCGAATGACGATATGAGCCTGAATAATCCTCCCAGCCACCCGGAAGTACTCGCTTGGTTGGTCGAGGATTTTCGCCGCCAGGGCGGTCGGCTCAAGCCATTGGTGCGTCGGATCATGACTAGCCGCACGTATCAGGCGGCCAGCCAGCCGGCGGAGGGGCATTCTGCCAACAGTGCCGAGGCGGAAATCTACCATGCCCAGGCCATCATACGCCCCCTGACTGCGGAAGAGTTACTGGACGCCTGTTCGCAAGTCTGTGCAGTGCCGGTGGCATTTCAGGGTTACCCCGCCGGTTTACGCGCCCAGCAATTGCCGGCGCTGCCCCTTCCCGCACGCCGGGGTGCTGACAGACCAGCAGAACGATTCCTCAAAACCTTCGGCAAACCCGATCGCCTGTTGACCTGTGAATGCGAACGCCACACCGACCCCCATCTGTTGCAAGCCTTCCAACTGCTCAGCGGCGACCTAATCCATCAAATGTTGACGGAACCGAATAACCGGCTCGGACAGCTCCTGCAGTCCGGACACAAGGATCAGGAGATTCTAACCGAACTCTATCTTGCCGCCCTGTGCCGCTATCCCACAGCGGAGGAACAGAAGCGTCTGCTGCGCCATGTGGGCCAGGCTTCTGACCGTCGAGCTGCTTGGGAAGATGTGCTGTGGGCGATACTCAACAGCAAGGAGTTCCTACTCCGGCGCTGAATCCCCACGACCGTCCTCCAGGGACCGCAAAGATGCGCGATCCGCGCGAGTCCCACCTAGGAAGCTAGTCCAGCCGAACGAGAAAATATCACGATCCGAGAGAGACAATACAAGCGGGAAAAGAAGGACAGCAGTAGCAGGAGAAGGAAAAAAATGTCACCCGTCATCATGCCAGGAACATGCCGGAGCCAGGGTCGGCTGTGGAGTCGGCGAGCCGTTCTCCGCGTGGGAGGAATGGGACTGCTGGGCTTGAGCTATGCGGACATGCACGCTTGGGCCAGCACTCCCAGCGCTCGGCAAAAAGCCACCGCCCGCGGCGTCATCTTTCTGCATCAATGGGGCGGACCGGGCCACCATGAAACCTTCGATCCCAAGCCTGATGCGCCGGACAAGGTACGCGGCTGGTTTGGAGTGACAGCAACGCGTATTCCCGGCATCCGCTTCGGGGAAAGACTTCCTAAACTCGCCGCTCTCGCCGACCGGCTTACCGTCATCCGCTGCATGCAGCACCGGATGAAGAACCACAACTCCGCCGGTTACTACAGCTTGACCGGTGTCCCCCCACCCAGTGACGATATTCGCCTGCGCGACTCGTTGGACCTCTGCCCGGCATACGGGAGCCTCGTCAGCTATCTCCGCCCCGCACCGACAGGGACGGCCACCTTTGTCGCCCTTCCCCACGTGATCGCTGATGGTTCGGTCACCCCTGGCCAACACGCCAGCTTCCTCGGCAAAGCCCACAATCCCTTGCTCATCACACGCGACCCCAATCAACCCGACTTTCAGCTTCCCGAATTGTCACTCCCCGCCAACTTGACCGTCGAACGTTTGGAACACCGCCGCAGCCTGCAACAACTCATCGACGAACAAAGCCGGCTGATCGAATACTCCCTTTTGGCCCGCGGCATCGAGGAGAACTATCAGAAGGCAGCCGCTCTGCTCCTGTCTCCTTCCTTCCGGAAAGCCTTTGATCTGTCGCAGGAACCCCGCAGTCTGCGGGAGCGTTACGGGCGCACCACCTACGGCCAGGCCTGCCTGTTGGCGCGCCGATGCATCGAGGCCGGTGCCCGGTTCGTCAATGTCTATTTTTCGCGTTCTATAGGCGGTATCGGCGGCGGATGGGACTACCACGGCAATAACGGCGAAAGCACCATCAAACGGCTGGACGAACTGCTCCCGATCACCGATCAGACTCTGTCCGCCCTAATTGAGGACTTGGAAAACCGGGGCTTGTTGGACGAGGTGCTTATAGTCTGGGTGGGAGAGTTCGGCCGCACCCCGCGGATCAATAACAACGGAGGGCGAGATCACTGGCCGCAATGCTATAGTGCTGTCCTGGCTGGCGGTGGTATCCGCCGCGGTTATGTCCACGGAGCCAGCGACAAACTCGGTGCGTACCCCACCATGGGAGTGGTGCGCCCCGAAGACTTGGCCGCCACGATCTTCACCGCCTTGGGCATCGATCCGGAAACAGAAATCCGCGATCGTTTGAATCGCCCCTTGCCCGTTGCCCGTGGCCAACCGGTCCGTCAGCTTTTCGCCTAAGGCGGCGACGGAACCCAATAAATGCAGTCCTGCCTCGCCGAGAAATGAGGGCACTTCGATGCCAGGGGGTTTTATTCCCATTGTCTCTGAAGTGTGCCCTGCTAGCACTCAGTTTGGCAACAACCTGCCGGTTGAACGATACCTTGATCGCGCAGGACCTTGATCACGCAGGCGGACTGATAGGTTTCACGCCCCATGATTGCTAAATTATCTCTGGACAGACCCGGATCAGAACGGATTTCCATCCGGGAATCCAAACCGGCCAGGTCCGAATCTCCTGCCACGCGCCGGTAAAGGTTCCCGACGGAATGGTCCAGGGCCGAAGGGGTAGCAGACGTGGCCCGATTGATCGTAACCCGTGGTGTAGATGAGGGGCGCCAGTTTGAACTCGTCGATCCCGTGGTAACGGTTGGACGGCACTCCTCCAACACCGTCATATTGCATGACATCCAGGTTTCACGCCGGCATCTGGAACTGCGGGCAAACGAGGGGGGAACCCATCACCTACGCGATTTGGGCAGCGGCAACGGCACCTGGGTGAACGGACGGTCTGTGCTGGAAGCGCTCTTGCGCAACGGGGACACCATCACTGTTGGGCAAACGGTGCTGCTGTACGTCAGCGGCGGTCCCGGCGGCGGGGGGGGCAGCGTGGAACGCACGGAACGCGTCCGCTGGGTGTCCGGTGCGCCAGTACCAGACTATCCGCCGGAGCTGATCCGCACCATCCCCGGCGAGTGGGGCAGCCGCATCTTCCGCGATCCTCAGACCGCCAGCGAGTGGGTCCGCCTGCGCTTAGCTGGTCTTTCCATGCTCTACGAGGCTGCAGAAGCTGTCAGCCATATCCTGGACCTGGACCAATTGCTCGACAAACTGCTGGAATTGGTCCTGCAAACGACCGAAGCGGATCATGGCTGCATCGTCCTGCTGGACAATGGAGGCCAGCTCGTTCCCCGCGCCGTGCGTTATCGGCCAGGAGTCCCTCAGGATCGGGAATGGACGGTCAGCCGTACCATTGTCGAACATGTTCTACGTGAAGGCAAAGGGCTGCTCATTAGCGATGTCGCAGCGGATGAACGCTTCCAGAGCGTCGATAGCCTGCACCGGCATCATGTCAGCGAAGTCATCTGCGTGCCGCTTCGGGGACGGCGCGAGACCGTCGGCGTCCTATTCGTTGATACCCAATCTTCCCTCAAGGAAGTCCTGGCGCGCGACAAAGAGGGGGGAAAGTTCCGCGAAGATCACCTGACCCTGGTCATCGCTGTAGCCCACCAGGCTGCCATTGCTGTGGAAGAAAGCCGCTATCACCAAGCCTTGTTGCAAGCTGAACGGCTCGCTGCTATTGGACAAACCATCGCCGCTTTGTCCCACCACATCAAAAACATCATGCAGGGCATACGCTTCGGAGCTGATTTGGTTCGTACCGCCCTGAGAGACAATGACCGCGAACTCCTCCTGAAAGGCTGGCGACTGGTCGAGCGCAATCAGGAACGAATTGACCAGCTCATTCTGGACATGCTCTCGTTTTCCAAAGAAAGGGAACCGATTCTGGAAGCTGTTAATCTCAACGCCCTTTGCGAGGACGTCCTGGAGGTGGTGCGCGGGCGTGCTCAGGAAGCACAAGTGGCACTCCATTGGCACGAGGGCAGCGGCGTGGAGCAAGTCCTGTGCGATCCGGAAGGGATTCATCGCGCCTTGCTCAACATCGTATGCAACGCGGTGGAAGCCGTTGAGGGACGGCCTAACGGCCAAGTAGTCGTACAAACCGGTGTTGAGGGTGAAGAAGGGGAATGGGCTGTCATTCGCGTTTCGGATAATGGTCCGGGTATCCCGCCGGAGGAGCAGGAGGCCATCTTCCAGCCGTTTGTCAGCAGCAAGGGGAGCCGGGGTACAGGACTGGGACTGCCGGTTTCCCGGAAAATTTTGCGGGAGCACGGCGGTGATGTTCTCCTGCAGAGTGTGGTGGGACAGGGCAGTTGTTTCATTTTGCGACTTCCCTTGCGTTGGGCCGCTCCGGAGCCGGCCTTGGCCCCGGAGAATCCACCGGCTCCTTTGGACCCGCCGAACGTCCCACCTACCGCCCCCTCCCCGGCCTTGTCCTCGGGTCAGACCCAGCCTTGAGCTGACAAGGAGTTGCATCTTAGGGCGACCCTCGTTGTTTCCTCTCAATTCACGCTCACGTTAGCGGAGCAATGCGGGACACCTCACCTCAAGCCGCCCCCTTCACCTTACAGACTGCACAGACCGCAAAATTTGGCCCCTTTCGCTTCTTTACCCACGCCATTCCTTGGGAACTGAGATGCCCTCAGGAAGAACCATTTTTTCTCAAGTTTCCTCCCCGGCGGGTGGTTTGTGACGGAAGATGATGACACAGGATGCGGCGCCCGAGACGGACCTCCGGCCTTCGGCACGAGTGTATGCACATGAACCGGCCATCCCTGCAGCAGCACAATTCCAACTCCGTTCATTGGGTACCTCTTCGCCGCCTCCAAGCGGGCGGATTGATGGTACTGTCTCTGGCCTTAATGTCCGGGGCTGAACCTGCTGCTAGCTCCTCTCCCCGTTTCAGCGATGTGGTGCTGGCCCGTTCTGCTCTGGCTGCACTGGATCAGGTCCCGGAACTCCGCGGTATCAATCTTGTGGTAAGTGTAGTAGACGGGATAGCGGTGATAGGCGGGCCGGTCCCGTCGCCGGTCCATGCTCAGCGAGCGGAGCAAGCCGTTCGCGCCGTGCCAGGCATCCGTGATGTCCGCAACACGTGCTTCGTCTCTCAAGGTCCTGATCCTCTACTGCGTGCCGTGACAGACAAAAGCTGGACGGAGCAACAGCCACGTTCCTGGGAGGTGCCCGGCGTGTGGGAGCGGCAGCCGCCGGTTTCGCCTTTCCCGCTGCATAGCGTGGCTCGCGGACCGGACACAAAAAAGACGGTGATAGCCCGTCGCCCAGCCGAAGCCCTACCGGGTGGCCAGGAAGTGCTCGGCGCACCCGTGCCGCCTCAGTCCCCTTCCGCCCTTCCAGCACGGGATGTGCCGTTGGTGGCGCCCGGCACCCTCACGGCCACAGGCCGAGATGACCCGCTGACAATAGCTCGACAACTCCTGCACTCGGAGCCACGGTTCGCTCAGTTGCACATCGAGTTTCGAGAGCAGACCCTCTGGATCAGCGGAAGCGTCCGCCGGCCCGACGATGCCTGGGAACTCGCGGCCCGATTACGGCAAATCCCTGGCGTGCATCGTGTCGTCGTGGGAAAGCTCCAGCTCACTCGATGACAATGTGCCATCACCTGGAGAGAACATCGGCAAGGGGTGGTCCAGCTTCAAGAGGTGGACGCCATTCTTACCAGCCGGTGATCAATGAGTCTTAACACCCTCCACGGGGAAAGGCAAGGCGATAGTGGGAGGTGAGTCAAGGTGGGGATGCGACTACTTGCACGCCGCCAGTCCGCCACAATTCTGCAATCAACCGGGAATATTCGCTCTCGCGATTGTGCCGCAGTAGTTTCTCCCGAATCTCATCCTGTAGTTTACCGTCGAAGGGGCGAATACCGGCGTATTTTCGCTCGACGACTTTCAAGAGGTGGCAGCCGGATGAGGTGGTGATCACTTCGCTAATCTCGCCGGGCCGCAAGGACCAGACCACGTTTTCCAGATCGGCGGGCTGGATTTGGCCGCGACGATGCCCGATCCCCCAACCGCCATTGCCAGCGGCTAGCCCCTGGTCGTGCTGCTGCACAAGCGTGGCAAAATCCACACCTTGGAGAGCCAGTTGCCGCACCTGCTCGGCATGCTGGCGGGCCGCTGCTTCACTGGGATAGCGGGCAAAACTGAAAAAGATGTGCTGCCACTGGACCTGATCTTCGGTCCGGAATTCGTCGGGATGGGCTTCATAATAAGCTCGAATCTCAGCAAAGCCGGGAGTGCGCACGCGGTCTTTGAGCAAGGTCCGAGCATATTCGTCCGCCATAATCTGTCGGATCAATTGCCGCCGGACAATTTGTAAGGTCAATCCCTGCGCCCGCAAGATGTTCAGAAACTCCTCGTCGCTTTCCGTGCCGTAGGCTTTGCGGATCTGATGGAGGGCACGATCCGCGGTTTTCTCTGCATAGTCCCGGATTTCCTCCATGGCCGAGAGTTTGCCAGCTTTTTTCAACCGGGCCTGCATATCGGCTAAGAGCAATTCCCGTTCGATGATCCGCCGCAATTCGGCTGCATATAATTCCTGTTGCTTCGCCGCACGTAAAGGTCCGGGTAAGTGGCGATACTCGGCCAGCCGTTGATACACAGCCTCCCGTACCTCTTGGTCAGTCACGACTGTATGGGAACCGATCAGGGCGACGATTTTGATGCGCGGTGTCGCCCGTTGCAACAATTCATGGAGGCGAACTGCGGTCTGAGGCCAGCTTAGGCTTGCCGGCATCACCTCCTCCGCGCCTTGCTCTGCCTTCAGGGTCGAGGTCGCGAGGGAGTGGGGAGAAAGATTCGAGGGTCCTTTACCGGCTGCCGCCTTCGGCCCCTCATTCCCGCACTCCAAGGGTGGGGGCAGCACAGCAGGCGACAGGGGGCGTGCTAATTCTGAACTATCAGTCGAGGACGACGGTGCCTGACCCCGAATTGTGGGCAGAGGAACCTTATGACACCACTTGCAACCGCTCAGCCATCCTACGGTTGCAATCGTCAGCCAGACTCCCCACCGCCGCACTGGTTCGACTCTCATGACAGCACCCACTTAGATTCCTCATCCGCCCGCCCGAACACCGCCTTATAACTCCCGCCGGTTTCCACGCAAGCACAAATTGATTTCCATCTCCCCACCCTGCCGCCACCTTCGACTTTCGTTCACTCCGCATGGTGCCCGTCCGTCTGGAGCTAGACTGCACGTTGCAAAATGGGATCAACCGAAACTTGCCTTGACGACTTCTGCTCGTGGTCACGAGATCAACGCACTGGACAAGTAGGTTGAGACGATAGCGGACAATCCCTATCACCGCGCCAGGTTTCACTCCGCCCACCCTGGTTTGGGAAGCTCTCTAACTTGGGGACATCGACTCTTTCCCCTAGACCGCTTGATCGGAAAACCCCTTGACGTGAGAAAAGGGCATGATTATGGGGGTCGGACATTCTACAGGGGGAAGAATCCAGCAGGTGAGGCGTCGATGGCAGCTAAGCCAAGGCACCAGCCCAAAGGGGTGATGTCGTATGGGACCGCCGCCCAACTCGTGGTTATCGGGGTGGGCGCAGCCCTGGTGGGTTGCTGGCGAACCGAAATTCATCCTCCCCCGCTCGCCATTATTGAGCAACCATGGCTCAATGTGGGTCCCACTTCACCAAGCCGGGACGGTGACGTGGAGACGGTCGTTGGATTGTCGCAGGTGCTCGCCGGCGAAGCCCCGAAGCGCGCTGCTGGCCGGCCCTTGAATATCCTGGTCCTTTCGGGGGGCGGCAAATACGGAGCCTTCACTGCGGGTGTTCTGGTAGGCTGGACTGCATCCGGTCAGCGACCGGTCTTTGATGTGGCCACCGGCATCAGTAGCGGAGCGATCGTAGCCACTCTCGCTTTTCTCGGCCCAAAATATGATGATAAACTTCGCAACGGCTTTACCACCTTGCGCCGCTCGGACTTGTTCGTCTGGCGCCCCATTCGCGGTCTGATCCGCGGTACCGGCTTGATGTCCGCCGCCCCGCTGGAAGAGCTGTTGGCCCGCGAAATCACCCCCGAATTGATGAGCGAACTGCAACAGGCATACCACGACGGGCGCCGGCTCTACATTGGCACGGGCAACATCCTGACCAACCGCTTCACGGTGTGGGACCTAACAGCCATAGCGTCCAGCGGCCGACCAGACGCGCCCGTGCTCGTGCGAAAAATCCTACTGGCTTCCAGCGCAGTACCTGGCGTGGTCGCGCCTGTTGAATTCGATGTGGAAGTCAACGGAGTGCGCTACCGGGAGCTACACGCCGATGCGGGAAACATGGCCCAGGCATTTGTACGCACGACCGGCCCGATCCCGGCAGGTTCCACCATCTGGGTCCTCTCTGCTGGCAAGGTGTACCGCGATCCCCTCAAGGACCGACCCCGTGTGTTCGGCCTACTCGGCGGAGGCGTTTCCAATGCCCTTTATGCCCTGTTCCGTTCCGACCTGATCAAGCTCTACGCCCTCTGTGCTGTCACAGGGTCGCAATTCCGCCTCATTGCATTGCCCCAGGATTTTCCTGCCGAAACTAGCAGCTTTGCCTTCGACCCCGAAGAGTTGCAGCGGATGTTCTGGCTAGGGTATCAGATGGCCGCCTCGGGACAGGATTGGCGCAGTGTGCCGCCGGATACCCTTCCCGGCGAAGCCTCTCCTCCGCGGACTGGCTTTCAATTTGTCACCCCGCGTCCCTGATTCCCCTTGGGTCCATCTGCAGGGATGTGCTTCTGTCCGCCTGTTGCGATGTCATTGGCAAGCTGTTGGGATAGTCCTACATCATCAGCAGTGCGCGCACGATACCCGCCATCGGAAGCTCACGCTCAGGCAGCCACCCTGGAGATGGATCAGGGGTTCATCGCCATGCCGTACCCGCAATTCGATCGCCGGCAGTTGCGATTGCAGCCGCTGTCCCAACGGCAGCATGATCTGACCCTCGATGTCATCCAACCTCTTAGTACCGTTCCCTCTTTCCATCATCCTGCTTTACCAATTCTGGCAGAACGACTGCTTCAGGCCCGGCAACGAGGAGCAGCCCGCATCTTGCTCATGGGCGCCCACGTGCTGCGAGCAGGAACCCAACGGTTTTTGATTGATTTAATGCGGCGCGGTCTGATCTCCCTGATCGCCATGAACGGCGCCGGTCCCATCCACGACTGGGAATTTGCTCTCATTGGCGCCACCACGGAAAGCGTCGCCCGTTATGTTTCCAGCGGAGAATTCGGCTTGTGGGAAGAGACGGGCCGCATCAATGACGCCGTGGTTCAAGGCGTGCGGGCCGGCATGGGTTTGGGAGAAGGGATCGGGCGGGCCATCGCCGAAGGGTGTTTCCCTTACAAGGACATTTCCGTCCTCGCCCAGGCTTACCTGTTGCGCATTCCCGTTACGGTGCACATCGGCATCGGCTACGACATCATTCATGAGCATCCCAACGCCGATGGCGCCGTGCTAGGCCGGGCCAGCTACACGGATTTCCTCATCTTCGCCGAGCATATCCGCCAGTTGGAAGGCGGCGTGGTGCTCAATTTTGGCTCGGCTGTCATGGGACCGGAGGTGTATCTCAAGGCTCTAGCTATGGCGCGCAATGTCGCCCATCAGCACGGCCAACGAATCGCCCGCTTCACCACGGCGGTCTTTGATTTGGTTCCTCTGGATGACGACTATCGCCGCCAAGCTCCGAAATCCGATCCCCGCTATTACTTCCGCCCTTGGAAGACAATTCTGGTCCGTACCGTAGCGGATGGGGGGGAGAGCTTTTACATAGCCGGGGATCACAAGGACACGCTTCCTGCTCTCTGGCACGCTGTGCAGCGCTTGGACCCTCAGCCCGCACCTGATCCATCCGTTGCGCCCTCACCGCGCACCGCCGAAGGCTCTACCGCCTCGACCTCGATCACGGATACCCCAACTCCTCCCGCCGCCCAATCCTAGTACAATGGGCAGCACCTATTCTCTCAGACACCCTCGATCTGGAACGCGAGACATTCCGGGTTCTGCTATGCTCAACGACTCGGTGATCGATCGCATACTGGCTCACTTACCCCGCTGTACCATCGGAGTACTGGGCGACCTGTTTCTGGATCGGTACCTGGACATCGACTCCCATTTGAACGAACCCTCACTGGAAACAGGTCTGACGGCCTACCAGGTAGTGCGCATCCGCAGCTACGCCGGAGCCGCGGGAACGGTGATCAACAATCTGGCGGCATTGGGAACGGGGCGTATCCTGCCCATCAGCTTCATCGGAGATGATGGAGAAGGTTATGAGCTACGCCAAGCCCTAGCCCGTTGGGCGAATGTCGATGGCCGCCATATCCTCATTACGGCAGAGCGCCGCACCCCCACTTACACCAAACCGATGCTCGACGGACGGGAATTGAATCGGCTCGACATCAAAAACCGCACTCCAACACCTCCCCTCCTCGAAGAGAAACTTTGTGAAAAACTCCAGGAGTGCTGGCACGAGGCAGACGCTTGGCTGGTGCTGGATCAAGTCAGCGAGGCAGATTGCGGCGTGGTGACGGGACGGGTGCGTGAATTGCTGGCCCAGTTGGCATCCCAGGACCCCACCAAGTTCGTCTTGGCCGACAGCCGGGAACGGATCGGTCTGTTCCGCCACGTCAGTCTCAAGCCCAATGAGCGGGAATGCCGCCGGGCTTGTGGTGCGGGACAGGAAACCCCGATCGAACACTGCGTCGAGCAGTTGGTCCGGAGTGGTGGGCGAACCGTCTTTTGCACTCAAGGGGAAGCAGGCATTTTGTTAGGAGAAGAGCAGGAGGGCCGTGTCCGCCTCCAGCGGGTTGCAGCTTACCCCGTCACTGGCCCGATCGATCCTGTCGGTGCAGGAGATAGCTGCTCGGCTGGGATTGTCAGCGCTGTCCTGGCGGGAGGCAACCGGGCAGCAGCGGCGGCTTTCGGGAACCTGATTGCGTCTATCACCATCCAGCAGATCGGAGTCACCGGTACGGCGACACCCCAGCAGGTCCGGCAGCGGTGGCAGATCGTAAAGTAGCTCCATGGCCCCCTCTCCCTCTACCTCCGAGTGCCCGACCCCTCCGCCCTCTGACTCTAGCGGCTGGTTCAATCGCACGGTTTGGGGAGCGGGCCTGACCAGTTTTCTCTCCGATGTCAGCTACGAAATGGCCTCGGCGATCCTGCCGGCATTCTTGCGGCTGCTGCACATTCCCCCCGAAAGCGTGGGCCTGCTTCTCGGCTGGATCGAAGGGATCGCCGATCTCAGCTCCAATGCCGTCAAGCTGATCATGGGTTGGTATTCTGACCGAATCGGCCACCGCAAGCCCTACGTGGTCGCCGGCTATACCTTGACCGGGGTCGCCTTCGTTCTGTGCGCTGTAGCAGTCAGTTGGCCCTTGGTACTGGCGGCCAAGGTGATAGGTTGGATTGGCAAAGGATTGCGCGGTCCCTTGCGCAACGCCATTTTGGCGGATGCCGTACCGCCGCAGCACGTCGGCAAAGCGTTCGGCTTCCATCGTGCCGGGGACACCTTGGGAGCCATCATCGGGCCACTATTGGGAGCCGCTCTTCTTGCCTATCTCCCGCCGGAGTGGTTCGATCAACCCGATGAACCCTACCGTTTGATTTTCCTGCTCACATTGATCCCCGGTCTGGCAGCAGCCATCGCGTTTGCCGTTCTGGTCCGTGAACAACGTTTTACTCCCCGACCGGCTTTGCGTTTCACTGCTTCCCTCCGTTCCCTACCGAAGGATTTCCGGCGTTACCTGCTGCCGGTGTTCGTGTTTGGCATTGGGGATTTCTCCCACGCCCTACTGATCCTGACCGCAGGCTTGCTGCTCACCCCGCTTTATGGCATGCCCTCGGCAGCGGTCTGGGCCGGCGTGCTTTATGCCATTCGCAACACCGCCGGGGCTTTGACTGCTTATCCGGCGGGGTGGCTAGGCGATCGCTTCGGACGCCGACGCGTCCTTGTCGCCGCTTATCTCCTAGCCGCTGCCGTCATGTTCGGATTTACGCTCCTGACCCTCAATGGCTGGACCCATCCTGTCATTCTGATTCTCCTCTTCACCCTGGCTGGTGTTTACATTGCGATGGAAGAAGCACTAGAACCTGCGATCACCGCCGATCTGGTCCGCGACCGATCTCTCCGTGGCACAGCGATGGGCGTGCTCGCTACCGTCAACGGATTGGGAGACTTCATTGCCAGCGCCGCTGTTGGAAGCTTGTTCCTACTAGGTCAACCCTATGCTTATGCGACCGCTGCTATCCTCATGTTCCTCGGCGCCGTGCTGCTCATTCCCCGTACCGGCCACGTGGAACCCCCTCCCCCTTCTTCAGATTGATGTGGCAATTTCTCGACATACCAAATCGGACCATAACACCTCCCCGCCCCATCATAACTAGTTTCTCTGACAAAGCCGCCTCCCAAAGGATACCCACACGCTTTTGGCATCCCCGCTACCTGGCAATTCTCCTGGCTTGCCGGCTTTGCCTGAAGGTCCTCCATGTGGACAAGTGATAGTCATGCGAATCAGATATGAAGGAAACTATCAATACTCGCTTTCTGCGGACGAATTCCATGATAACCCAAGCCTTTATTGAGCCAAGCGAACACGAGAGAATAAATACCCACCAGCGTACCCAAGACGTGATTCCTGAAGGCATGCCTCGGGGCAACCGGTAGCGAGTTTTGGAGGGTACAAATCATGGTGTGGTTCATCCAGCGTGATGATATCATCGAGTTTCAGGACAATCCGGAAGGATTCTGGGCGCCACAGGTCATGTCGCAGCACCCTCTGCGGCTCGAAGCGATGCGGGGCCGGCCGATCTCCATCCGCGGGAAAGGAGCGGTGTGGATGTATGCCCACGCAGGTGCGATGGCCCAAGCAGCAGGTGCGGCGTCGATCCACCTGAAGGAACTGATCCGCGGGAACTCGTCCGATATCCGCCAGTGCTTGTGCAAACTCGAAGAGTCACGCCAACATCCAGGCTGCTATCTCTGGCAGATGCAACTCAATTCGGTGCAGGACCTGAAACCCGAAGCCATCGAGAGCCTACTAGAACCTACCCTTAAGGAAATCCGAGAGAAACGTCCACGGGAACTCTGCCTGACCGGCAAAGCCCCCGTCACAGTTTATGCCCGCGTGGCCTGGGAGGCTGTAGCCGCGGGATGCCAGCACCTTTACTGCCTAACGCCGATCCACGATTGTATTCTGGTTTACAGCACTTCGGACTCGCAATTAGGGGAACGCCTTCCCCTCCCATGGCTAGAG
Source organism: Thermogemmata fonticola (assembly GCF_013694095.1). NCBI lineage: Bacteria > Pseudomonadati > Planctomycetota > Planctomycetia > Gemmatales > Gemmataceae > Thermogemmata > Thermogemmata fonticola. The sequence goes on from NZ_JACEFB010000005.1 coordinate 175,427, forward strand.
CAATTCGTACCCCAGCCGCAAAAATCCATGATCCTCGGCGTCATCGGGGACCCCAACTCCGGGAAGTCTGTATTTGCCCGTGCTCTTTATGCTTGTCTCCTGAGCCGAGTCATCTCTCAGCAGCGGCGCTTGTGGATTTTGGATTGCGACGGCCAATCACCCACCCCTGCGTGGTATCTCAGCCTGCTCCAGGAGGGACATGTCGAACTCGCCCGGCAATATCGCGACATTCTCAAGGAGCGCCGCCGGTGGACCCCCACCATGGAGGATCACTTTGTCCGCATTCTCCAAGGTCTGCGCCGCTTCTTTGAGTTGGTGATCACGGACCAACCGGGAGGAGACCTCGGAGCGGATCCACCCCAACGGATTCCTCCAGGACGGGAGCGATTCTTCCAGCAGCTCGATGAATTGATCCTCGTAGCTCGCGAAGGGGAAGTCACCTGGAAACTATGGCATGATGAGTTGGCCCGGCACGGCCTGGCCCACCGCTTGCGGGTCATCCTGTATGGCTCCCATCCTGAGGCACCCCCCACGCTGCAACTTACCCGCCAAGGCGATCTGTGGATCGGCACAGTGCAAGGTCTGGAACGCACGCGCACCAAACAGGAACTGGTCCAAGCGTTTCAGCCCGTCCTGGAGCCGCTCTGGGAAGATTGGCGACAGCGATTGCGCTCCTGCGTAGCGGAAGTTTGACTTCGTCCGATCCTGCTGCCAGAAAGCCAACCTTCGAGAGACCCCAGTTCCTCAGACCGTCTTCGCCCACCCTCCCAAGACATCCAGCGGCACTCCTAAGATAACAACATGAGTGCTACCTGGGCGATTGCTACAGAAGAGCTAACGCGTACCTTCACCAAAGTGCGCCGCCGTAATTGGCGGAAACGCCAGGCGGCTGCGGCCAATTCCTCACTTTCCAGTCCCGTCAAGGATGAGGGAACCTTTATCGCATTGCATCGAATCAATCTACAAGTGCGGCACGGGGAATTATTCGGCCTCCTCGGCCCAAACGGTGCGGGAAAGACCACACTGATCAAAATCCTGGCCACTCTGCTCTCCCCAACCTCCGGCCAAGCCTGGGTCAATGGCTGGGATGTGGTCCGCCAGGCCGAAGCGATCCGTCCGCACATCAACATGGTCTCTGGTGGCGAAAGCTCCGGTTACGGTATTCTCACCGTGCGCGAGAATCTCTGGCTCTTCGCCCGCCTCTACGGCGTCCCCAGCCGCCTGGCTTATGAGCGGATCGACCGCATGCTCCAAATCGTCGGCCTGGAAGATAAGGCCCAGACACGCATCAGCCACCTGTCCACCGGACAACGTCAAAAGATGAACTTCTGCCGCGGTTTCATCACTGATCCGAAAATCCTCTTCCTCGATGAACCCACCTTGGGGCTGGATGTGCAAAGTGCCCGCGCGATTCGCACTTTCATCCGGCAGTGGCTGCAAGAGCAACCGGGGCGCACCATCTTACTGACGACCCATTACATGGCAGAAGCCGAGGAACTGTGCGACCGGATCGCCATCATCGATCATGGCCAGTTGCTCGCTTGCGATACGCCCACGGCCCTGAAACGGCAGGTCCAGCAGTATCCGCGTTATCTCATTCATCTGGCCCCTAGCACAGACGGTTGGTCCCGTCTCAGCCAGATTCCGGGCGTCCATAGTTTGCAAATTCGTACCACAACTGCGACCACAGACCTGAAGCTCTCCCTGCTGGAAGATGCTGTCATCGGCTCCGTAGTCCAGACCGTCGTTCAACATGGCGGCCGCATCCTCAGCCTCCAAAAGCTAGAGCCAACCTTGGAGGATGTCTTCTTGGAATTGGTGGGCCGGCAATTGAACGATCAGGAGGAGGAACTGCTAACCGCTCCAGTCCAAACTAGCGATTGAGAACAGGATCGAGCGATGGCAGTTACCCATTCGCAACTGGACGGAACCTGTAGGGATGTGGAAGCCCAACGACGAGGCGGCGTTACCGTCCCCAGCGATTTTTCAGGAACAGATGCTACCGGCATTCGGGTACTTGCGATGAATGGGAAACCCATCCGATTGTTTGTGATGGCGACCTTGGCCCGCACCTATCCGCGGGTAGCCTGGTTGTTCCGCAGCCGTATTTGGTTGATCCAGGAGACGGTTCTGCCCGTCCTGGCCGCCGCAGGTTTCGTTTACGCTTATCGGGCGATGCAGGCGCCCCCCGCGTATGCTGGTGTCGTCGTGCTCGGAGCCGCTCTGACCACCTTCTGGCTCAACGTACTTTGGGGTATGGGCGCACAACTGTATTGGGAACGGGATGCGGGAAATCTGGAGTTGTTCGTACTTTCTCCCGCTCCACTGACCGCAATCCTGACTGGTATGGCTCTCGGCGGAATGATCACGACTCTGGTACGGGCCACGGCGATCACTCTAACCGGCGTCTTGCTCTTTGACATCCCGATTCGTCCCAGCAGTTGGTGGCTTCTGATCAGCTTTTTCCTCCTGACCCTGGCCGCCCTTTACGGGCTGGGTATGCTCTTCGCCTCGCTCTTCCTGCGGTGGGGTCGGGAGGCCTGGCATCTGGTCAGCCTCTTCCAGGAGCCGATCTACCTGCTCAGCGGAACCAACTTCCCCCTCACCATTTTCCCTAAGGCTGTCATCGTTGTAGCCAGCATCGTCCCGTTGACCCTGGGCATGGACGCGTTGCGCCAAGTATTGTTCCACATGCCGGGAGTGCTGCCTTTGTGGGGAGAAGCCGCCGCTTTGATCATCCTGGCTATTGGCTTTTTCGGAGCGGCCCGGCTAAGCCTAAGGCACTTGGAACGGCGAAGCCGCGAAGAGGGGACCCTTACCCTCCGCTGGCAGTAAATCGGCGCGGACCCACACCGGTCGGTTCTTGTTTTTCCTCCGTTCTTGTTCTTCCACTCCTCTTCATCCCGATGAAGCAAAGAGAGAGAAGGAAGGCGGGCCAATAGCTTGCGGTGCCAGTGTACCCTGAAGAATCCATTTCAACGGAGCGAAGCGAGATTCGCCACCCACCCGGTGATGGCCGGATCCACCCACTGGAGCACGAGGGTGTAAGGAAGGATCCCCAACAAAATGGCCAAAACCACGTAGGGAAAAAGCGTTATAGCCTCACGGGGAGAGAGATCAGGGTAGGAGCGTGTCGCATCATTGACACCGGTAAAGACTCGCAGCCAGGTCCAGAGAAGATAACCCGCGGTGAGGATCACGCTCAGTATAGCCGGAATCGCTAATACTGGAGAGAAATGCCACGCCGAGAGTAGTACGAAAAACTCTCCCACGAAACCGCACAAGCCCGGTAGCCCCATACTGGCGAAAAAAAGCACAGCGCTGAAGCCGCAGTAAAGAGGCATTGGTTCCCACAATCCACCAAAACGCCGCAGGTCCCGATGATGGGCACGGTCATAGACCACTCCAACTACGAAAAACAAGGCGGCCGCGGTGATGCCGTGGGAGAGCATTTGAAACACCGCACCATTGACTCCCCATTGCCAGTACTGGGCGGAATTCCCCGACGACCACGCCGCCACACCTAAGACGACAAACCCCATGTGGCTGACGGATGAATACGCCAGCAGTTTTTTGAAATCCGTCTGACCCATGGCGACAAGAGCGCCGTAGAGGATGCCCACTACGCCGATCAACCCCAGGACCACACTCAGTTGCGCCGCTGCCCAAGGGCATAGAGGTATAACCAGGCGCACCAAGCCGTAGCCCCCCAGTTTCAGGAGCACACCGGCCAGGATCATGCTGATGGGTGTCGGCGCTTCCACGTGGGCATCCGGCAGCCAGGAATGCAGGGGCACAATGGGTATCTTGACGGCAAAGCCCAAAAAAAGCAGGGCGAAGACCAGATACTGGAATGGGCGGGTACACACCGGCTGAGCCTTAAGACGGGCAATCGCCGCGGACACATCGACTCCCGGCGCGAACACTTTGACCGGTCCCGTGTTTCCTCCGCCCCAAACGGCCTGTTCCGCGATAGAGTCGCGAGCCGCCAACCTTTCTTCCTCGCCGTTGAGGATCAGCATGACGGCTCGCCCGACCTTCGTCAGCGTGACGATGTCAAAAGTGTGAATCCGCACATGTTTGTCCGCATCTTGCTCGTTCCAATTCCGTTCCTTGGCCAGCTCCCGCACGCGTTGCTGGACTACGGCTTGATCCACGAAATCCCGCACATCCACACTATGGCAGGCGAAAAGGGCCGCCAGGATCGCCACACTGCCGCCGAGAGTATAAACCACAAACTTAAAAGCTGCATAGCGCCGACGGATGCCGCCCCATAAGCCGATCAAAACGAACATCGGGATCAGCATCAATTCGTAGAACACATAAAACAGGAAAAAGTCCAGGGCTAAGAAGGCTCCGATCACCCCGGTTTCCAAAAGCAACACGAGCATGAGGTAGCCCCGCACTCCCTGCTCGATGTTCCAACTCGCCGCCAAGGCTGTCAAAGTAACCAAAGCGGTTAGAACCACTAGCGAAAGGCCAATCCCATCCACTCCCAAAGCGTAGTCGATACTAAAAGCCGCAATCCAGGGTCGGCGCGCGATCCAATCATCGGAAAGCAAGGCTTTGGGAACCGGCTGGGCAGCATCGGAAGCCGCCTGATCGGCGCGAGCATCCAGGCGCGATAAGGCGCTGTAAAGCGGGCGGCCATGCACATCCAGGCGCGAATCCAGCAGCAGATAATACCCCACCACCACACACAAGCTGACGGACAACGTGGCCGCGGCACCAAACAACGCCACCCACCGCATCGCTTCGAGCCATCGCGATGGCAGAAGTGCCAAGAGCAAAGCGGTCCCCGCGGGCAGGAAAATCAACACGGTCAACCAGACCAGATCGGCTTCCAGCATGGTCATCCTCGTCCTGCATAGGGGCACGTGATCAGAACATCATCACGTGGCCCTCATGGATGCTACCTTCCTTCAGCGGTTCCAACCCGCGAGCATTCCCAGAATGAGCACCGACGTCAAGGCCAGCATCCCGATGTACCAGCGTAAGCGGCCGGATTGCCATCGGCGGAGAACTTCACCCCCGGCCGCAGCCAGGTCGCCCACGGCGTTGAGCCAGCCATCTAGAGTTCCCCAGTCGAAGCGGCGGGGCGGTGGCTCTTCCAGCGCCGCAGGAGCAGGGACTGAAACCTCCACTTCCGTCGGGCGTTTGTCCGCTTGGGCAATCACCTGAGCGGCTTGGACCACGGGACGCAACACCGCCGCATCGTAAATCTCGTCGAAATACCATTTGTTCTCCAGAAACCGACCGACCTGACTGTGCACTTGAAACTGTTCCGCGGTCACCGTTGTCCGTCCGAACCACAGATAGGCCAGCCCCGCTCCGCCCAGGGTACAGGCCAGAGCCAAACCCGCCGTCAGCAGGTGATAATGGTGACCCCGTTCTGTCACCTCAACATATTCCTGAACCATCGCCGGTTGAGCCTGTTCCAGCACCCGGCCCAGCCAACTGGCCTCCACTTCCCACACCGGCCAGCCCCAAGCCCCACCTGCACTCAGTACGGCTAGGACAACGAGCGGACCGGTCATCACCCCAGGCGACTCCTGCACCTGCTCATACACCTGCTCGTCTCGAGGCGTGCCCGCAAAGGTCAATAGCCACAAGCGGAACATGTAGTAGGCCGTCAGCACCGTGGTTAGCCACGGCAACAGCCACAGCAACACATGCTGCGGTTGATACAAGCCCCACCCCACCGCCTGGCTCAGAATGCGTTCCTTGCTGTACCATCCACTCAACAATGGTACCCCTGAGATGGCCAGCACCCCCACCAGCATGGTCAAAGCGGTGATAGGCATCTTCCGGCGGAGGCCTCCCATTTGCCGCATATCCTGAACGTGGTGACAGGCGTGGATCACGCTTCCCGCTCCCAGAAATAACAACGCCTTGAAGAAGGCATGGGTCAGCAGATGGAGCAATCCCGCGATCCACCCTCCCAATCCCAACGCCAGAAACATCAGCCCCAGTTGGCTACACGTGGAGTACGCAAGGACTCGCTTGATGTCGGTTTGCACCAAGGCGATGCTGGCCGCCAAAAAAGCGGTGATAGCGCCAATGTAGGCCGTGATCAACAGAACCTCGCTAGCAAAGAGGGGATAGCAACGACCGACCAGATAGACGCCGGCCGCCACCATCGTCGCCGCGTGGATCAAGGCGGAAACGGGCGTAGGGCCTTCCATTGCATCCGGCAACCACGTGTGCAGCGGCCATTGGGCGCTCTTGCCGATACAGCCCAAAAGAATCCCCACACCCATAACCACCCACAACCAGTAGGGCATCACCGCGTAGTCCTGCAAGCTCATCGGTTCTGAAACGCGCACGCGTGCTGGTACGTCAGATCCCCGACCTGACAGCGGATGCAGCAGCACATGGGTCCCCCCCTGGCGGTCCGCGCCCACCTCATAGCTTCTTCTGCGAACTTCACCCGCTGCCCCTATCGGCAAAGCATCGGTCCCTTCAGCCTCCGCGACCACGCGGGCGTATCGCACTCTCCCATCGGAATCAGTCCCCCCTCTCAGGCGTTGGAATATCTCCTCCAGGTTGAGCGTTCCCAATTGGGTCCAGGCGATAGCGATACCGATGAGGAAACCCGCATCCCCCACCCGGTTGATAATGAATGCCTTGTTAGCCGCGTAACTGGCACTCGGCCGCTCTTGATAGAACCCGATGAGCCAAAACGAGCAGACGCCGACCAACTCCCAGCTCACGAAGATTTGGAACAGATTATCCGCAATCAGCAGATGGAGCATGGCGAAGCAAAACAGGGATAAGAACAGATAGAAACGCCCAAAGCGCCCCCGCCGCTCGACAGGTTGATCCCGGTGATATTGGTGCTGGGCTTCGTGATCTTCCACTACCGTTTGGGTTTCTTCCGCCATGTATCCCAGAGCGAAGATGAAAATCGCCAAGGCCACCACCGCGACCATGGCGAAGAGTACCGCCGTCAAAGCATCGATCCGGTATCCCACTTGCAGAACCAGGGCAGGAAGGGTGGCATGATCCACGCCCGTTCCGGCGGTCAGATTGTCCGACAAGGGACCGATCCGGACCCAATCGATCCGTTCTGCCCAACGGACGGGTTCGGCGGAGTCCGTCGCTGACAGAAACTGCACCAGACCCACCAAACTCAGGAAGGCGGTTACTGCCATAGCGGCGACTGACAGAAAGGCCCCCGCCCGGAGAGGAACGTCTCCTCCGAGCATCCAGTACACAGTTTCCGTCCAGCTTCCCGGCGTGCGGAGAGGGCGAATCCAGGCCCGGAGCATCCCGGCTGTCGCCAGCACAAGCACCACCGCCAGCGGTAACAGCGTCGCTACAACATACAATCGTCCGGGTGTCGCTTCCCAACCTGGTATCATGGCTTGTCCACTTTCCTCTGCTATCGCAGCACGAGGCTACTCTCACGTGTTCTGCAGGCTTCCGTTCGGCAAGCTCCTCGCACCTGCGTGGTCCGGGGAGCACGACACGGCCAGTGGCCTCATTCGCACAGCGTGTTCTTCCAGGCGTAACTAGTTGCGCAACTGCTGGGCGGCATCAACATCTACTGTGGCATAAGTGTTGTAGTAGTGCAAAATGATCGCTAATGCCACCGCGGCCTCTGCTGCCGCCAGCACGATCACGAGTAGAGCGAATATTTGACCTTCCAGGCGAAAGGCGGGATTGTAATGAGCCACTGCGATTAGGTTGATATTCGAAGCGTTTAGCACCAATTCAACACCCATCAAAACTCCCAAGGCATTGCGCTTCAACGCCAAACACGCCACACCGCACACGAAAACCCACGCACCCAGTAGCAGTACCATGTGCAAACCAGCATCTCCCATTCTGCCTCCTCCGTGGGTTATGTTATGTCCTTTAGGCCACCTCCACTTGATTCCATCCTCCTTCTGATCAGCTTCGTCGGAGCCGGGCAGCCACCTTCTCCCAAACGATGGCTAATCATCATGGATCAACGTCTTCGGCGGTAAGGTGACTTCCAGCACGGGATCGCAAAAATCAGCACGACAAGAGACTCCACAAGCCGAGACTCCAGGCTCTGATCTCCCGCTGCTACCCACCGTCCGATGGCCCAATGAACCCTCTCACGTCTGCTCAGGAGCAGCACCATGATTCGTGGATGCCCCAGATTCTGCTTCGTTTGACCGGTCCAACTCTGTCGATGCCTGCCTGTGCACCAATTTTTTTCGTGCACGGGCCAGATAGGCGGCACCGATCAAGACCACCAACAGATGGACTGAAACAATCTCGAACGGCAGCAGATACGCTACGGGGGTACGCCCTAACTTTTCGCTATTCTCCGGCAGCCCGGAAAGAGTAGCGCTTGGGGTCGTCTCTTGAACACCGAGCAATCCTAGACCAAGCGGGGCTGTCCCCGGCAGAGGGCCTATGCTGGCTTGAGGCGACGGCAAGCGCCAAAGAGTACAAGCCACCAGAATCAACAACAGGCCCGCTAAAATCCCGCCCACCGCCCATTCCGCCGGTGCTGTCCGCAGTTCCCGGAGCGGACCCTGAGCCGTCAGCATCACTCCGAACACGAGCAATACCAGGGTTCCGCCCACATACACGATCATTTGAGCTGCCCCCAGAAACTCCGCGCCCAATAGGAAGTACAAGAGGGCCACGCCGACCAGGGTAAAAAGCAGCCACACAGCCATACGGACGATGTGGCGGCTCAGAACCACTCCCAGGGCCGAGACAGCCACCACCGCTGCGATCACCACAAACAACACCCCGGAAAGCGTCATCGGCGTCCATCCCCCCTTCCGCGTCGTTCCAGTTGCGGTCTCAATTGCTCGGACTCGTTTCTGTTCATTTGCCAGCGATTGGTTTGTATTCCACGACTTTGAAGGTCATCACGCTGCCAGGGTCATGCCCCTGCAAGGCAAAATGCCCTTTCTTGTATGTGAAGTTCGGGTCTTTCCAATCCACCGTTTTCTTGCCGTTGACAAAGACCTGGATGTGGTTGCCGATCGCGATGACTTCCTGGGTGAAATACTCATCCGGTTTGTGAGGAGCTTTATCCAGTACCAGCACCTCTTTGATCTTGGGAAAGTACAAACTGCCGGTGCGAATGCGATCCGTGTGAGTCGCGTTGATCTGGGCCTCATACCCTTTGGGAAAACCGGGACCGAATTGGGTCCGGAAATACTGACCGCTGTTCCCTTTATCATTGATCTTGGCCACGACGCGGTAGTGGAAGTCCTCCGCTTCGACCTCCGAGAAGATATGGCTGGCTGGCCCGCCCCCGATGAGCAAACCGTCTCGGACCTGCCACAGGGTGACCTCCTGGCCATTCTTCAAGATGCCCACAAAAGCGGTCACCTTGCCCGCCTCGTTTTTGACCTCCCGCACCCCCCGGAATTGGGAACTCGGTGGGTTGGGGATTTTCCAGCCGCTTAGGTCTTTGCCGTTGAATAACGGAATCCAATTCTCTTGGAGGGGTTGTCCCGCCAATTCCGCCATCGGCCAAGCGGCGATTCCCCCCATGAGAGCAACCAGAAAAGCGTGAGCTGGAATACGCCAGAGTTTCATGAGTGTCACTCCTTCGTCATATGTTGTTAACGGTGCTCACCCCTGCCTAACTCGCTCGCGGGAAGCGATACTGAGAAAAATTTGGATATTTTCAGGACCAATCCGCATCGTACGTGGGCGGTGCCGTGATCGTACCCGGAGAGGAAAGCTCCGGCCAGAGGCAATTATCCAGGACTACTTTCACTCGGACATCCCCGCTAGCTGCTTGGAGGAAAAAATCGCCCCATTTATCCCATTTTGCTGTTGCCCTTCGACGGCATAAACCATAGGCTTTGTATCGGGGCGGAAGATTGGAGAAAATGGGAGAAATCGCCAAGACAGAGCTATTACATACCTTCTTCGGGGAGGGGCGAATGAGCGCCCAGAATTGAGGAAATACCGGATGACGGTAATGGTCCCTTTGGAAGGGTGACTGGGTTTTGGGGGGAACTGTACAGGGAATGTCAGGGACCCCCGTACACCATCTGATGAGGAGTCTGGTCCAATGAAGCGACGTTTGTGGAGTTGGGGTTTGTTGTCGGCTGTTACGCTAGCCTTGAGTTTCCCGGCAGCGGCGTCGGCTTTTGGAGGCCGCACCGCCTCCTGCGCGACTCCTTGCCCCGTCAGCTACGTTGAGCAGAAGGTGACGGCGTACAAATGCGAGACCGAAACCAAGGAGGTCAAAGTCATTGTTCACGAATGGCGTGATGTCCGTGAAGAGTACAAGTACACCGTCTGTGAACCTGCGATCACGAAACAAAAAGTCAAAGTCCTAGAACCACGCACCAAGGAGGAGACATACAAGTACACGGTGATGGAACGGCAATATGTCAAAGAAAAAGTCAAAGTCTGTGAAATGAAGCCTGTGACTAAAGAGATTGAAGTTGTGACTTACGACTGCGTACCAGTCAAGACGAAGCAGAAGCGACTGGTCTGCGAAACGGTCTGCGTGCCTACGACAGTGGAAGTCGTAGTCAAACCCCGTGGCTGCTGCCTCTTGGCCTGTTGCCGCAAGGCGGATCCCTGCAATGCGCCCTGCCCCCAAACCGTGCAATGCACCGTCATGAAAAAGCAGCGGGTGACTAAGGAAGTAGAAGTAGAAGTCACTACCTTGCAACGGGTCGCCAAGACAGAAAAACGAAAAGTCACCGTGTGTGAACCCCAATGGGTTGAAAAGGAAGTCACCGTCTGCAAGTGTGTTCCTGTCCAGAAAGAAGGCAAGCGCAAGGTTTGCTATTATGAAACCGTGGAAAAGGAAATGGATGTATGCACACACAAGCTGGTAGAAAAGACCGGCGTACGTGTGGTGAAAAAATGTGTACCCGTGGAGAAGGTCGTCAAGCAGACGTTCGTCAAATGGGTACCCTACGAAACGACTGTGAAAGTGCCGGTGTACTCCTGTCCGGCACCGGCTCCACGCTGCAAGGGCTTACGGGGATGCTGTGGTAGTCGAGCTCGCGTCGCTTGCTGCAACTAAAAGCGCCTGCCGGGGTCCATAGTCTAATCCCGACTTTAGTGCATGCTCGAACCCCGGCTGTGACTTCTTCCTGACCGCCGCATTCACCAACCATTTCACCGTCCATCCGCAAAAATGGCGCCTCCGATCCCCTTCTCTCAAAAGGAGGGGAATATTGGTTGACTTTTGGGTAGCCATTCATTCCAAGGCTAGCTTTATCCCTGGGCCATCTCGAAAGCTGGTGAAGGGCCAATCATTGGCAGAAATACCACTGCCCTTAAGGTCTCGTTTTATTCGGCCCTCTTGGATGTACGGCTACTTTTGTAGAATCAGTCTGCCTCGGCGTGTCACGCGTAACCGATATGTTTGCCCCTCATGCAGAATCTGCACTTCCCGCTGACCGGCCAGAATATCTTCGCTGCGGAGGACGCGACCTGTCGGCGGTGCAGTTTCCCGTTGATGAGATGAAGGCAACGGCGTTTGATCTGTGTTATTCTTGTTACGCCCCGAATTGGGATTAGTTGGCATGAGCATTTCTTGGTCTCCTTATGCGACTGAGATGCAATTGCAACTATTTCCCCCACGCAAGATAGCCTTTTCGCTGCATCGCTAGTCTCAAACCTTGACTATACGGCATCGAGCACTTAAAGTAAAGGTGTTGTTGCGACTAAATCGCAACAACATGGGGTCCGGGTGACCGTCGCTTGGATTCCATCGCTGACTGCTAAGCCAATGTTCTGGGAGGCACCGATGGCTCCACCTTCACCTGTGCGACGAGGATAGGAGCCGAAGACCACCACCCCCGGTGCTCACCTACCGCCGCCAAGCAGTCACTTTACTTCCGCTTCCTGCCCACTATTCAGGAGTCTTGGTGATGCCACTACGACAGCGTTGTTCACGCGTCCCTCTGCGGTGCGAAGCTTTTACCTTGATCGAGCTATTGGTGGTAATAGCGATCATCGCCATCCTAATTGGGCTGCTGCTGCCTGCGGTCCAGAAGGTGCGCGAGGCGGCAGCACGTATCAAATGTGCCAATAATCTCAAGCAAATTGGGCTAGCGATGCACAACTATATGGATGTGAACAATGGCTTGCCTGCTAATGGAAATTACATGTCCAGCGGAGGCATGATTGTGACGACCAATGCTTGGTCCGCCATGTCCCGGATACTTCCGTACATCGAACAGGAAAATCTGTTCCGCAATATCGATTTCACGCAGAGTTACAATCTCCAGCCGGGGGTATCTTCCCAACGTGTCGCCACCTTCATTTGTCCCTCCGAGGTCAAGGATCAAGGTTACGGCACGGACCCGATCTATGGGCACAAGCATTGGATCATCAACTATGCGGTCAATCAGGGGAGTTGGGCCGTATTCATTCGCAAAAGCGGCGGGATGTATCTAGGAGACGGCGCCTTTGGGCCTAACCGCGGTTATCGCGCGACGGACTTCACCGACGGTATGAGCAACACGCTGGGAATCGCTGAAGTCAAGGCATTCACGCCTAAGGTACTAGGTTCCCCGAATACCGTCAGTTTTCCGACCCCGATGCCACCACCGACTACTCCAGGGGAGTTGGCGAATACCTTCGGGCTGAGCGGGATCAGCCTGTCGTTTGATCCGAGCAAGGTCTGCCATGTGGAGTGGGTGGACGGCAAGGTGGACGAGACGGGTTTTACGACAGTCTTTCCCCCGAATACGGCGATGTATTACGGCGGCTATGACGTCAATTTTGTCAGCGCACGGGAACCGAACCTGGGGGACACCTACGCGGTGATCACCAGCCGGAGCTATCATCCGAATGGCGTTAACGTGCTGCTCATGGATGGTTCGGTGCGCTTCGTGAGCAGCAATATACCGCTGGCTACTTGGCGTGCTCTGGGCACACGCAGCGGGGGAGAAATCGTGGGGAGCTGGGAGTGAACCTCTCTCTTCCCGCGATGTAACTTCGTGGTGACATCTAGCAGACAGCGGAGGCCTCTCCTCCGCTCATTTATTGTGCATGGGAGAACCTGTTTCGTGCTCTCCTCTAGACTAGCAGAAGCTTTGCGGTGGAAAGTCAACGTTTTCAGGCAGAAAGGAGGAACGTGTTCTGGTAGAAAAGAGGGACACCTTCCGATGACAAAGTTCAGATACCGATCATTCACGCAGGTTTAGCCCCGCGCCGGAGCTACTGCCAATGCCTAATCTGTCTCCATGAGCAGCAGCGCGGAGATCCGGCCTTATTTGCTGATGTTGTGCGGCAGCTTTTCCTTCACCATTATGGCGGTGTTGGTGCACGACGTGGTGCAGGTGTCCCGGACGTGTGACTGGCAAACCACCGCGCTCTTTCGGGCCGGCCTGGTGGCGGTGTTTGCGGTGCTATTGGCACGGGCAGCGGGGGTGCGGCTGGTCTGGACACCGTGGCGCCTGTGGGTACGGAGCGGTGCGGGCAGTTGCAGCATGGTCTGCACCTTTTACGCATTTGGTAAACTTCCCACGGCGGATGTGATCACCTTGACGAACACGTTTCCGCTATGGGTAGCGTTGTTATCGTGGCCATTGTACGGGCAACGACCAAGCCGGGCGATTCTTATGGCCATCGTGGCGGGCATTGTCGGCGTTGCTCTGGTGGAGCAACCCCATTTTGCAGAACGGAACTGGGGTGTAGTGGCGGCTCTAGCGGCGGCACTTTTTACTGCGGTCGCTATGTTAGGCCTCCACGCTCTCAAAGGGATCGACCCGACGGCGGTGGTCGTGCATTTCTCCACCGTGGCTACCGGTGTCTGTTTTGTAGTTTTCCTCTTCACACCCCAGGAGCATTCCTTGAACCGCTTGGGGGAAGGCTTTGCCTGGATCAAACTTTTGGGTATGGGTCTGGCGGCTCTCGTGGGGCAGATCTTCCTGACGCTAGCATTTGTCGGCGGTGCTCCCGCTGCGGTCTCGGTGGTGGGCCTCACCCAAATCGTGTTTGCTCTGGCATTCGACGTGTGGCTCTTTGGCCATAGAGTCAATGTGCTGACCCTGTTGGGGATGGTACTGGTCATAGCTCCGACAGCTTGGTTATTGGCACGGCCGATGCGCCTTCATTCCGCTTCGCCACCATCAGAGGTGGCCGCCTCCTCACCGCCTCCGCGGGAAGCCCATTCCACAGCAGCAATCACTGCGCCTGCGATGGCGCTGGAACAGTCCCGCGCAGAGAAGTGAGGCCAAGGACGCCTTCACCCGTTCCGCACGAAAGCGAAGGTTTCCTTGCGGTACATCCTCTGGGCTTACCTTCAGGCATGTTTTTTTGCCTTGAGCCGCAGGAAAACTGGACCTACCATACGCTACCTCAGCCGGTTGCCGATTCGCGGTTCCGTTTTTTCCGGAGTCACCTAGGAGAAAGCCTGGGCCTCAGAGAATGCGCAGGTGTTTTCGCCAGAATAAGCTGAGTCCCCGGTGGAGAGTTTTTGAACTTCTCCGGTGCCAAGAACGTCGAATTAGTAAGCGCGAGTTATCACAAGGGGGCGGTGCGGAAGCAAGCGCACAGCCTACCGGCAACGAAAGACCCACCAGAAGTCGCATTTTGCGAGCATCTTTGGTTTAGCGGTTCTGGCCAGTGAGGCGGAAAGGAGTGTTTCCCCAGAAAAGGCGAGATCGCCTTGTGCAGGCGGGCGAGAAGCTTTACAGTAGAGATAGACTCGCCACGCCCGGAGAGCACTCGCTGGAAGTCAGCCGCTCCATCAATTTCATAAGGAGGGCGTGCCATGCCTTTGCTGCAAGCATTGTTGGAAAGTGTAGCTCAGGCCTTGTGCGAGAAGGGGCGCAAGGCCCTTTTGGGTCAATGGCCCTTTGCTGACGTACTTTCAGATGTCACGCGGACGGCCTTCGATTATCTGCACCGCAAGCTGGTCGGTCCCGATCAGCGGCTAGCCTTTCAGATGTGCGCGGCAGTGGAAGGGCCGGAGTTGGAACGCCGCCTCAGTGAATTGATTGAGGATTTGTCGTTGACACATGCGGTGCCCAAAGAACAGTTGCGGGACTACCTGCGGGCCTTGCCGGCAACGGTCCGGCAGATGTTCCGGCGTCCTTCGGACCCACAAGGGCGAACAGCTCCCGAGCAGTTTCAGATTCTCAAAGCGGAGGAACTCGCGGCTTTCCTACCTCCACGGATTCCCCGTTACCGCCCCGGAGATCAACCGCCGATTCTGGAAGGATGGAAGCTCGTGGAGCTACGAGGTTTCGGAGAATGTTCGGAGACCTGGGTTGCCGAGCATCCGAGCCAACCGGAGCTTTCTCCAGCGGTGATCAAGCTGGCGGTGGACCCCGAAAGCAACGAGCGTGTTCGCAGCAGCGCGGAGCTATTCCAAAAAGTGTTTACCCTCAACGGCATTGCGGGCATCGTCCCGTTGCGTTCGGTTTATCTGCCTCACGACGTCAAAGAGCCGGCCGCTCTGGAGTCGCCCTTCCTATCTGGTTACGATCTGGGCGGGTTACTTTACGAGTGGAAATGGCGCTACGACACTCCCAAGCCCGAAGCCGCTTTGAAACTGATGCGCCGCATCACCGCAGTCGTGGCCGAAGCTCATAAGCGGGGCATCATACATCGAGACCTAAAACCGAGCAACATTCTGCTCAAGCCAACGGATGACCGCAAGTTCACGCTTTGGATCGCCGATTACGGCTGGGGACAGATCGAGAGCATGCGGTCCCTGGAGATTGCCCGGGTCGGGCCGCGGGCCGAGCAATTGCGGCTCAGCCAGCGGGGTTCCGCCACGGCTTTATATGCTTCCCCCCAGCAGATGAAGAAGGAAGCTCCCGCCCCCAGTGACGACGTGCATGCCTTAGGCATGATCTGGTATCAACTGCTCAGCCGTGATCCCGCTGCTTCTGCTCCGGTCGGCAATGAGTGGATCGAGGAATTCCGCCCCTACGGTTTTACCGACTCGCAAGCACGCGTGCTGCAAGCCTGCCTGTCCACCCGGCCGGACCGCCGACCCAAGGACGCGGTGGCGCTTGGGGAGATGCTGGCGCAGGTCACGGTAGCTCCGCCCAGCGAAATACCCGATGGCTCCCGCCTGATCTCCCTACGGGATCCTGGCTCGTCCGTGATTCATGCTCCATCGGTGACGATCCGGGGCAAGCCGGAAGCGAGTGAAGCGGCAGCCCACACCGCTGCCGCCATTCTCACTGCTGCCGGGGCCGCCGCGGCTGCCATTGCCTCTACCAGTCCTTCCAGCACCACCGCCGGACTGCGGATCATCCGTAACTCCATCGGAATGACCTTCGTCCGGATCAATCCGGGCACCTTCCTCATGGGGTCGCCGGAGGATGAACCGGGGCGGCGCGAGGGGGAATCGCCCCAGCATGAAGTCCGCATCACCAAGCCGTTCTATATCTCTGTAACTCCCGTGACTCAGGAGCAATACGAGAAGGTCAAGAACAAAAATCCTAGCCGGTTCCGGCGGCATCGCGGCGGTGGACCCGATCATCCCGTGGAAAATGTGACCTGGGACCAGGCCATGCGCTTCTGCGATCGCCTCAGCCGCATGCCGGAAGAGGAAATCCACCATCGCATTTACCGCCTGCCTACGGAAGCAGAATGGGAGTATGCCTGCCGTGCCGGAACCACCACGCCCTTTTACTGCGGCAAGCAGTTGACCGGTGAGTACGCCATCTTCGCAGGTTCCGGGGGCAAATATGGTGGCAAAAGCACAGCTCCGGTCGGCCAGACCCTGGCTAATGCCTGGGGCCTGCACGACATGCATGGCAACGTCTTCGAATGGGTGCAGGACTGGTTCGACGAATACTACTACTTCGACAGTCCCTCGGAGGACCCAACCGGCCCGAAAACCGGAACCCTGCGCACCATCCGTGGCGGCTGCTGGGAATCCCCCGCGCACGACTGCCGTAGTGCGGCCCGGCGCGGTCACATGCCTGATGCGCCCTCAGAAACCATCGGTTTCCGCGTCGTGCTCGTCATCGCCTAACCACTAGTCTCCCATAACGGTGGCTCAATCTTTTCCCGCCGTTCCAGTTCTCCAACCCCACGTCAACGCGATGGTCCAGCCGCCACACCACCGCTGGTCCCACGTGACGGCAGGGTTTTGTTCTCCTGGTCTCCCCCGTAATGCGTCTCCCCATTATTCAATTTCATCTGCTGGGCTGGTCCGGAACTCAAAAGCTGTCCCCATCGCTCCCAACCTTCTACTTGCATGCAAACAACGCGAATCGCCGACATGATTGGCATCGCCAGAAAAAGACCAGCTACACCCCACAACTCCTGCCAGAACAAGCAAGCCAGTATCACCGTGGTTGCATTCAGGTCCATACTCCGGCCCATGATCCATGGGACGATCAAGTACCCTTCTATCGTGACAATCGCCGAATAAATGACCAGAATCATCAACCCCATGAGCGGATTGACAAATAGCATGGCGTCCAGCACCGGAGGAATACCCGCGGCGATTGTGCCCAAATACGGAACATAACTGAGGAGAATGACCAGGATGGCCCAAAGGTACCAATATTTGAGATCAGCAGCATTGTAGATGGCCCCTAATACGATCCCCAAGATGATGTTGATGATGGTGCGCCAGACCAAATAGGTCCGGATCGCTTCGGCCATCTCCCGAACTGCCGCCGTGACGCGATTTTGAATATCCTCCGCTGGTCCAAAAATCGCCCGCACTTTTTCGGTCAACATGCTCCCTTCGATGAGTAGGAACAGGGTGATGAAGAGGATTAGGATAACATACCAAACATACTCACTGGTCCGAGCCAGCAAGGCCGCCAGAACATCGGAAATCTTGGAACCAGCGAAGAAATCACGGGCTGCCCGGTAGACGTTGGATTGATCAGGGTCCGGTGGCAGCCAACGCTCCACCCCATAAGGAAAGAGCAGGCTCAGGTTCTGCTGCACTTCGCGATACTGTTGCTTCCATTCGTCCTCGCTTTTTGGCAAACCCTCGATGGTCCGCGACACGGAAATAGCCAGTGCGACCGTGATGATCAGCAGCAGCAGCAATGAGACCAGGATCGCTCCTACACAGGCGAAGAAGCGGGGCAGATAAGCCACCCGTTGGAGGAAGCGGGCTAGCGGATGCAAAACGGTCGCTAGTAACACGCCCAGTACTAAAGGGATGAAGATGCTCCGCCCTAGATACAGAAGCAGGGATACTCCCAAAAACACGGAGAGATTCAGGCCCAAGCGGGTGGCTGTCGTCAGGTTGACCATCATAACCGCTTTGCTCCCTCCCATGTCATGATGCCGCTGCACCCAGCCCCGCTACAACTCTGGGGCATTCGGGCGCCGGACCTGCTGAAGAGTGGTTCGCTGTCGGGAGCCGCCTCTTGCGGGTCATCCTGACATTGGCTGCTGGCGGTGCTCAGAGACCCAAGCGGAAACTGCGAGGGAACAGCTCCGAAGCCGATCCTCTACTGTCTATATGTTCAGCAGCTTGTAATGTGTTCACCAAGAGCATGGCGATGGTCATCGGTCCCACTCCACCGGGCACGGGGGAAAGGGCTGCGGCAATCTGAGCCACCTGGGGATGCACATCGCCGACCAACCGGCCCTCCACGGAATGAATCCCCACATCGACCACAATCGCACCCGGAGCCACCATCTCCGCGGTGATGATCCCAGGGACCCCCGCGGCGACCACGAGGATTTCCGCCCGCCGGCACAAAGCAGGCAGGTCCCGGCTACGGGTATGAACCACAGTCACCGTCGCCTCGCCACCCGCCGGATTCTGGGCGGTGCGCTTTTGCAAGAGCATCAACGCCAACGGTTTGCCAACAATATTGCTCCGGCCGACAATGACCACCTCTTTCCCTAGTGTGTCATAACCTGCGCGCCAAAGCAACTGAAGCACACCGTGTGGAGTGCACGGGTAAAAGCGGGGGCGTCCCAACGCCAGCAGTCCGGCGTTTTCAGGATGAAAGCCATCCACATCCTTGGAGGGGAGCACCGCTTGCTGAACCGCAAACTCGTCAATATGCCGCGGTAAGGGCAATTGCACTAGAATCCCATGGACCCGCGGATCGGCATTTAGCTCCTGGAGAAAGTCGAGCAGCCGCTCTTGAGAAATGTCGGCGGGAAGTTGGTGGACCCACGAGGCCATGCCCACTTGTTGGCAGGCTTTGTGCTTGTTACGGACATAGACTTGACTGGCGGGGTTATCACCCACCAGCACCGCGGCCAGGCCAGGAGGTGGAAGACCTTGTTGCCGGCGCCGCTCCACTTGAGCTGCCACCTCGGCCCGAATCGCCGCCGCTGTCTGCCTGCCATCCAACAGCCGGGCCGTCATGGCATGCTCTCCATCGCCCGGACCAACTCTGGCAACACGACCCCTGATGGGCCATGCAGACTCAGGTCCGCTTGGGGAGTGGCTTCGGTGCGCGTCAGGTTGATCTCCACAACCTTAGCCGGAGGCTGCCCGCGCCGGGCGATAGGGATGAGCGACGCCGCGGGATAGACAACAGCAGAGGTTCCCACCACCAAGAGCAGATCGCAGCTATGGGCCGCCCAAACGGCAGCTTCCCAGGTTTCCTCAGGCAACATTTCACCGAACCAGACGATGTCCGGGCGAAGCGGCCCGCCACAACGGGGACAACGGGGAAGCGGATCGAGCGGTTCCAAGCCGCGATCGCGCACCTCGCCACACCCCAGGCAGCGGGTCCGGCGCAGATTTCCGTGCAATTCCAGGACCTGGCGATTCCCAGCTGCCTGATGCAGACCATCCACATTTTGTGTCACCAGCGTGAAGCGGTCCCCCCAGCGCCGCTCCAGCTCCGCCAAGGCGTAATGCCCCGGATTAGGTTGGACCTGCCGCAGATTGGCTCGCCGGGCATTGTAAAACTGCCACACTAAGGTGGGATTGCGGCGAAATCCCTCCGGACTTGCGACGTCCTCGATACGATGGCCTTCCCACAAACCATCGCTGCCCCGGAACGTCGGTACCCCGCTTTCCGCAGACACCCCCGCGCCTGTCAGCACGCAGATACGCTCGGCTTGCCGGAGCCACTGGGCCGCCTGCTCCAATCCCGCCACGATTCCTGTGCTCGTTGTCATAGAGGGCTATCCTTGACCGCGCCTGTCGTTCCTCATAACCAGATTACCGCCTCGTTGGCAGCCCAACAAGCGCCATGTTTCACACCTAAAGCGCATTGGGGTCCGTCATCCGTCCTAGTTCCCCCCTTCCTTCTTCCCCTAGCTCCAGCGTTTTGTGTAGTTCCAGCCGTGTTGTGTGGCTCCACGGGCCTAGGCATGGTTCAGGCGTAAAGCTCAATGGCTTTGATAATTTCAGCGAGATCATTGGGGACCTGGACGGCGCGATTGGCGTAAGTCGCCCGCTTGACGCCGCGGCGGCCTAACTTCTGGTCGAAGAGAGCGCGATCATCTGTATGGTAGGCGACGGTGGCATCGGGGTCTTTGAGCACATGGCCGGTTAGGATGCAGACGACTGTTTCCTCCGGTTGGATTACTCCTTCAGCCACAAGGCGGCGCAGGCCGGCTACAGTCGCGGCACTAGCCGGTTCACATCCCAATCCGCCGGCTCCCACTTGGGCCTTAGCATCGAGGATTTCCTGATCGCTGACTTCCCGCACAACTCCACCGCAGATCTCCAAAGCACGCAGCGCCTTGGGCAGATTGACCGGGCGGTGGATTTCGATGGCGCTGGCCAGCGTGTCGGCTCGCCGGGCCGCTGCATCCAGTTCCTTCAGATAGATCTGAATCACTTGCGGATCATAGCGGCCGCCATTCCAACGCAACCCGCGGCGTTCGTACAATTCGTAAAACGTGTTAGCCCCTTGGGCATTGATCACTGCCAAGCGGGGAGGCCGGCTCAGCAAGCTCAACTGCTGCAATTCGCCGAACGCCTTGCCGAAACTAGAGACATTCCCCAGATTCCCGCCCGGCACCACAATCCAATCGGGAGGCTGCCAGTGTAGCGATTCCAGCACGCGATACATAATGGTCTTCTGCCCTTCCAGGCGGAAGGGATTGATACTGTTGACCAGGTAGATTCCCAATTGGCGGGCGATCTCCTGGACCTGACGCAAGGCATCATCAAAATCGCCAGCAATCTGGATGGTCAAGGCACCATGTTCCAGCGCCTGGGAGAGTTTGCCATAGCTGATCTTGCCAGAACCAATGAAGATGATGCCGCGCATCAATCCGGAAGCGGCGCAGTACAATGCCAGGCTGGCGCTGGTGTTACCGGTGCTAGCGCAGGCTGCTCGCTTGGCCCCCGTCATCCGGGCATGGGTAAAGGCGGCTGTCATGCCATTGTCCTTGAAACTGCCGCTGGGATTTAAGCCTTCGTATTGCAGATAAAGCCGTCCTGGACGCAATCCGACATACGTAGCGACAGGATCAGACCGTAGGCACAGCGTCTGGCCTTCCCCGATGGTCACCACATGCCCTTCGGAGGCGAAAGGGAATAAGGCCCGGAAGCGCCACACCCCGGAAAAATCCAGAGGTTCGCGCCGCCGCGACCACGCCCCTTCCCACGCCGACAGCGATTGGGGCAACGGTAAACGTTCCCATTCGTAATCCACATCGAGCAGGCTGCCACAGCGGGGACAGCGAAATGTAGTTTCTCCCAAGTCCACTGTCGCCCGGCACTGCGGCATGATACAGCGCTGAAACGCCCATTCCCTCATGCCGCTGTTGTAGTGTTCCGCAGCCCCGTTGGGCACCTCGATTGTCCCTCTAACACATGCTTGCTGGACACCGGGATTGACCTCGCAGTCGTATTTCAAGCCTCCCGTGCTGCCAGACTAGTACCGCCCTGCCCAGTCCCGGTACCCGTGCGCTCATTCCGGAGCAGGTCAACCACGCCATCCTGTTCGTTTCCACTTGGATCAGGTATTCCCTTTGGATCAATCGCCATTACACAGTCCGATCATGGGGTTTTCCCGCTTTGCTCTGGTATAGCTCCCCGCAATGTGATAGAAATAACATAATACTAACCAACACCTTGATCAGCATGGAGTTTTATATGCTGATAGATGAATTTTTTGCTATAGAAGAAATCCGCTCGGTTGCCGAAACCGCTTGGCCGCTCTGGCTCTTCCCTCCGAAAAACCAGCGGCTTGGTAAGGGGAAGTAACCGGCCATGCCCCTTCTCCTGCTAGCACTTTCCGAGGGTTCCCACATCCCGATCGACAAGCCAATTTTGCTCGTGGGCCGCAGTGACGAATGCGATGTGGTTATTCCCTCCCGCAAGGTCTCTCGCCGACACTGTGTGCTGGTTTCGCGGGGGCATGCCTTGCTCGTCCGGGACTTGGGCAGTACCAATGGCATCCGTATCAATGGTGTGCGGATAACCTGTGAATTACTTCAACCGGGCGACTTGTTACAAATCGCACATTTCCTCTACCAGTTGATCCATAAAACGACAGAACAACCGGGAGAAACTCAACAGCCGAACGACTTTTTGCCAGTTCCGCCGGAGCCACGTTTTCTCACGAGTTAGGGCGAAAAACAGGGACAGTGGGGATTATCGTGGGGCGTGACAGGAACAGTATGGCATTATTGGGGCCAATAGCTATTGGCGGCCAGCGGCTGGTTTCTCAGATGATTCGGCCGCCTGAATAAAGTACTCCCCGATGATGCAGACTGTACCGCGAAAGTAGCGGTCACCAAAAACGATCAGGTGGGGAACGCAAAACCCCAAATATGATCTAAATATTTCACAACAGCATTCACGGCGCCGCTCCGGTTCCTCACCGGAACTGCCACTTCTAAACATGAGGAACACGTCAGGAGGATCACGGAGAAGGCCAGGCAAGTAAAGGGAGGGTTGTTCTTATGCCTGTCGAAGTAACTTGTCCGACATGTGGTGCCAAGTTGAAAGCTCCGGATGCTGCTATCGGCAAGCGAGCCAAATGTGGAAAATGCCGGAATCCTGTGCTAGTAACTCCCCCTTCGACTGCCTCGAGTACTCCGCTGCCGCCACCCACCGGGGAACCGGAACCTTTTCCGACCCTGTCGGAAAGCGAAAACCCGTTTGACTTTGGCGCTCCGGCTCCGAGCAACCCGTCTCGCCCCCCTGCTTCCGCTTCCACACCTGCGGCCAATCCTCCCCCCCCAGCCGCCACGTCGCCTTCGGCGGATGTTGCTTCCCCCTTCGCCTTTGCCTCAGAACAGGCGCCATTCCCGTCTGCGACCTCCCCTCCCCCTTCCAAGCCCTCGCGTTACTCCCAGCGTGACACCAAGCCAGCCGCCGCTTCCGAAAAGCCCCCGGCGGAACCGCCCGCGTCCCGATACCGAATGGCGAGGAATCAACCCGCTTCTAATCGCTTGCTCTACGTTTCTTTCGCCGGAGCACTCCTCGCTCTGATCTTGGGTGTGGTCAGTGTGTATATTTTCCTCGACAGCAGCCGGCGCGCAGCGGAAGCTCAACAAAGCAAGAAAAGCGCATCAGACGCAGCAAGCAACGACACCCCCGCCCCCCTCAACGAGCCGCTCGTGCCCCAGGAAAAAACGGATTCGCCGCCAACTCAATCACCCCCCGGGAAATTACCCTCCAACAATTCCAGTCAATCGACTAACTCTGTCTCTTCCAAGAAAGATTCCCAAAACCAAGACAAATCCACGAAATCCAGGCCGAAAGATGGGAAAACCTCGACGAGTCCCGGTGGTAAGACTTCGTCCCAACTTTCCCAGACGCCCTTGGCTCCCGATCACGACCCCGGACCGCCTCCTCAAGCAACCTTGTTGAAATTGCCGACTTCGATCCGCACATTCACCTTCGCTCCTGCACCGGCTCCGAGAGAGATGGCTGATCGTGTGCGTCACGAACGAACACTGCCTGTACCCGCCTCGACCATTCAGTATTTCCTACCACCCGCCAACCCCAACACGGATGACGCTTTCGTGGTGTATGAACAACCCGGTACCGAGGGAATCCAACCCCCGCGCTGGGTTCTGGAGCAGATCAGTTCAGTGGGGACAAGTGTCGTCCGCTTGGAGTGGGAGAAGGACCATCGGCCTGTTCCTCTCGTCGCTGTCCACCGGGGCGAGAAACAATCCCTCTGCCTGGCGGCTATTCACAACCGTGTTCGTGTTTGGGACCTGAACAACAAAGAGGTGGTGAACGACAACCTGGCCCCATTCGCCGGCCTGCCGGATGCCCAAACGGCGGAAATTGCTGCCCTCTATGCCGTGCGGGACCCGCAACATTTCATCGCCGTTGCTTCCTCGGGCCTTGCCGTCGTGTATGACCGTTCCCAAGGGAAAGTCATACACCAATTCCACCCGCCGCAACCGCAACCGGGGCGTGTCCGTTGGCTCCGCAGCACTTCCTCCAATAGCCAACAGGAGTCCTTTGCCATCGCCATCGGCGGACATCTTTACCACTTCCGCTGCGACAGCCAGCTTTCCCGTCTGGCAGAAATCCCCCTCGGCGGTGATGTGCAACGTTCCTGGGCTGTGGCGGCGGAAGGCGAGCGCGTCATTTATGTCTTTGATGCCGGTGAGGCCGCCCGCCAAGTCCGTATCATTCTCTTTGCCACACATCAAGGGCAAAAATCGTTCCGTATCTTGGGCTGGCCACAAGAGGCCGGTGATCCCATCAGTGCAACTTGGAGCGAGGCGACGGCTATCCTCCGAGCCACCCGCGGCATCGTGCTGCTGGAACATGACGAAGGGAATCTCATCCCCTTTGCCTTACTCCAACCGGAAAGCGGCCCCGTTCCTTATGTAACAAGTCACGGCAGTCATCTCTGGTATCTCTTGCCCGATCCTAAGGAACCCCAGAACCGCACCAGGGCATGCTGCCTCACTTTGCCGTTGGATGACTACGCCCAATTTGCGGAACGGTTCCAAGATAAAAAACCATTGCCCTGCCTGTTCCTGACACCGGAGGGATTAAAGAAATAATCAGATTGCCGGAAAACAACTCGCAACACCTCGTAGTCAGATGTAGGACCACCTAAGCCGAATAACCGATGGCTTGGAGATGCTCTGGTAGCAGTACGAACGGCTGGCGCGGAATCGCCTCCCAGCGGAATAAGGGGAGCAATTCCTGGACACGGATGGGTTCGATCCGGTCCAGCCAGCCGCAGGACCAGGCAAGTAATCCCAGCAGCGCTTCCGCGTGCACCCCGGCTTGTCGCAGTTGTACCAGGCGGGTATCCCCGTGCCGTTTCGCTAGGCGTCGTCCATCTGTGCCCACCACCAGAGGAACATGAGCGAAAGCAGGCGGCACCCATCCCAAAGCTTCATACAGCAGCAATTGCCGAGGTGTGGAGGGAATCAAATCATCTCCCCGAACGACCTCAGTGATTCCCCCCGCCGCATCATCCACCACCACTGCCAACTGGTAAGCGGGGGTGTTATTGTTCTTCCAGACTACAAAATCTCCGCCCATTCGCCGCAGGTCCAGATGGACCTCTCCCGCCAGTCGATCCGTAAATACGGGGGTGTGCCGCACGCGGAATCGCCAGGCGTAAGCTCGCCCCTGCTGCTGCAACAGCTTCGCATCCGCCACCTGTCTTCCGGCGCATGTTCCCGGATACACCGGCCCTTCATGTTCCGCATGAGGAGCACTAGCTGCCAGAGCAATGTCACTACGACTGCATGTACATGGATAAACCAACTCCTGAGCTTGCAAGTGTTGCAAGGCTTGCCTATAGACGGACAATCGCTGGGACTGCACGACGATCGGGCCATCCCAATCCAGACCGAGCCATCGCAAGTCTTCGACTAGTAGGTCTGCTGCTCCCGCTTTGACTCGCGGCGAATCGATATCCTCGATCCGCAAGCGAAGTTCCCCCCCTTGACTTCGCGCCGACAACCAGGCGATCAGATAGGTCCGGGCGTTGCCCACATGTTGCGCCCCGGTAGGCGACGGAGCCAAGCGACCCACCACCCGGCTGCCTCGGCTAACCTCCGGTTGCATCGCTCTTCTCCTCTAATGACCCCTCTCAGCCTGGGCTTGTCTCGAACGAGAGAATGTGTCATGTTCCTTCGAGTCGCCCGCAGTGTATCCTGAACGGGAGGCCTGTTCATGTCGATGCGACCATTCCTGATGCTGGCCCTCGCGGCGTTTACTCTGAGTAACCTCACCGCTTCGTGGCTCTTCGGACAACAGACCCTTCCCTCGCCTGTGCCAAAAGTTCCGCCTCTTCGTCCCGACATGGTGCAACGCATCCCACCTGAGGATTATCAGATGATGAAGGCCATTTTCCAACAGATGCTTGAGCAGGCCGCCGATAGCTCTCCAAAACCCATGCCGCCCCAGAGACCGGCTAACCAACTGCCCATTCCCCGAACGCCAGAGCGCGGCACAGTTCCCATGAATCCTGTCTATCCTTTGAGCTGCCCCATGGGTGCGTGTCCTGCCTGTTCACCGGCCTCCGTTCCTCCGCAAGCGGTGGATCGGTCCCAAACAGCCCCTCCTAAGGCCGACCTCCCCGTCCTGGGAACGTGGCAACGGAAAACAGACCTGCTCTCCTGCATCCTGCAAATCAAACCAGACCATCTCAGCCTGGAAATGGACATTCGCAACCCCAATCTGGAACCCATAAAAATCTATGTCCTGGCAGAATACATTATCCTCAAAGATCAGCGTACAATTCTATGCTACATTACCAATATCGACATCATCTCTTATAAGAGTATTAGACAAGATGGGTTGAAAGCATGGAAAGAGATCGGGAACATTCAACAGGCATTTGTGGAAACCGCCGTGGTGGCCAAAGTTGCACTCTATCAGGATGCTTTCGTGATCAGTAGCTTGCGGCTGGCTGGCATGGACAACACAGAGATCGCTTCCTTCTTACACCACATGATCTGTGGCCGGTACGAACGCGTTGAGCTGACTAAGACCGTCCCAGCAAACCGGTGATCGCTGTCTGCCTGTACCGCCTGGGCAATCCGCCTTTTCATTTTAGCTACAAGCGTCCTAATCGAGATTTTGCTTCATTGTGGAAGCGGTCAGTGCGCCGCTTTCTTCATACCCAGCAGATGGCGATGACACTGTCTTGTCATAATCGAAAGATCGTGCGCACGTTGTCATAGAGCAACTGTCGCCCCAGAGCGACAGCCTCCGTTTCGGAGAGCAAGCCGGGACGGACAAACTCCGCCGCCAACACCTCGGCCAAAATCTGCCGGTACATTCGATATTTCGGCAAGACGAATTCCAGCTTGTAGGCATCGGAGTAGTAACCGATCAATTTATTTTTGGGTACAGCAGTGATGCGCTCCGTCAAATCCTTCCGAATATAGGGTGGTGTGTTGGAATACCACCAATGACCATTGACTATCACATTGGGGAATATCCAAGAGTATGCCACCAATTCCTGATTCTGATTACTGGTTAGTACAGAGATGGGAAACAGTACCTCCGGGAAGGCGTTGAAGAGTTCCTGATACTGGATCAGGCTGGTGCGCTGGTCGAAGAGGTCTTGGCCTTGAAACACCCCGTGGCGATAGACACGCCGCTGCACACCGATCATGAGGTCGAAGGGGAGTTGGAAAGTGCGACAACATTCCGCGAGCAGCCAGAACAGGGCGGGAGCAAGGGCGGCGGAATCGGCTCGGCGCAGGGCGTTATCCAGCTCCGCATCACTTAGAGGGGCAGGGACAAATTGAGGCGGCAAGGAAATGGCGCAGGCTTTAGCTCCCCGATTCACAAATCGTTCCATCAAGGTCAGGAAAGCGCGACGGACACGGCCAGCATCTTCCGCCTCGATGCCAGTGCAAGCGGCCAGTCGCTGCCGCGTGTTCGGCTGGTGAAACTGAAAGACGAGAGTGTCGGTGCGCAAACAGGGGACATAAACGGTGGTGTCGAAGCCCTGCAACGGATCGTCAAATTCATTCGTGAGAAAGATTTTCTCCAGGCGAGTGCGCTGGCGGACCTCCGCCTCCCAGTGTAGCTGCTGGAAGACCCTCTCGGCAGTCTCGTAGAGCCAATCAGCATCGTTTACTGTGACACGTTGTCCGGGAAAGTGCAAAAACGTTCGGGCAATCTCCACAAACCAGCGATACTGGGCAGTGTTGTCGTAATGACTCATGAAGCGGAGGATTTCCCGCACACGCTCGCGGGAAGGAACTTGAGGTTGCAGGACTTGCTGGGACATGCCCGCAGAATGAGCCAATTCCGTGTAATAGTGGTAGCCCAGAATATCCTCCAGGCTCCGAGCCACCGGTGATAAGGGATCGATGTGGGAATGTGGGTCAATGAGGGGAATTTCTTCCAGCCCCGCGAGGAGATCGGCAACCAGGGTGTCCATAACAACCTCCGCAAAGCAGGTAAGAATAACAAGAGGCTTGAAGGAAAGTCTTACAATTTTCAGGAAGAAATTACAAAGGGGGTTTGGGTTTCGGCTTCACCAGGAGAACGTATGCCGGGAAGAAAAGGAAGATGTGCCAGGGGAAAAGCCACACCTCTGCGGCTTTTTGTTCGAGGGAACCGCACAGGGCATGAATAGGGAACAGGTTTGGCACGCTCTCTGCACCACTATCACCCGTCCGCGATTCGCTCTCCCCCAGCGGATCGCGACTCAGCCTCCGGAAAGTGAAGTTGCTGTCCCCCCTCAAGCAACGACGCTATCCCCCAAGCGACCGGAGACTGATCCCAAGCGGTTCCGCTTCGTTTCCCCCAGAAGTGGAACCAAGGAGAGTTCCCCCCTCTCCTGAACGTTGTTCAATTCCATACTTTCTTTTCTTTCTGTCACACCTTCCCCCCTCCGCCGCCTTCCCCCGGGCGGCGGCTCTTTTTTCTTCCAGGCGACGGATTAGCTGTCTCGGTTCTCAGGTCTCCAACCTTCCGAATTGTCTACCAAATCCCAGCACCAAGGCTCAAAGGGGGCCGTTCACTTCCGGTTCTTCGCTTGCAGCGCCCATTCAAAAAATTGGGCGAGTAGTTCGTTGGCCTCCGCAGTGGGATCATGGGTCGGGCGATGGGTCATTGCGACCCGATGGGTCAAGCCGAGGAGTTGATTGACGGCCACGGAATGGACCAAGGCAGACCAGCGCTCTGGTGGGTCTTCCGCTCCGCCGGAGACGAGGAAGGGACGCGGGGCCATGAGGGCATGCAGTTCGTGCAAATCTCGCTGATCAGCAATCAACTGCTTGTACGGACCAGTGCGGGGATTCTTTTCGCTGGGTACTCCTTGGGGGCGCTGTTTGGGCCGTCCTGGTTCGAATCCCAGATACCACCGTTCCCAATAATTGACATTTGGGCGTCGTTCGTCAAAGACGATTCCCGGATCAGACCAGGCTGCCGCGGCAAAATCGTCATACAAGCACGCGGCGAACATGGCCCACTTACCGCCGTAGGAATGCCCTACAATCCCAATCCGCCGGGCATCGACCTGTTTCATCCGTTGCAGGGCGCGGCAGGCATTAGCCGCCTCGTAAGCATGAAAAGCTAGCGGTTGCAAGCGGCATTGCTCCGCATTAGGATAATATGTTTCCGGCGGGCTTCCTAGAGAAAGCGCGACAAAACCGCGTTGCACAAGCAGCCGGGCATAATCCCGGTGCGGTCTCTTCCCTTCTCCAATCCCCGTCTTAGCATCGTAGAAGACCACGATCACCGCCGGATACACCCCTTGGCCCTTCGGTACCAGCAAGTAGGCATCGTCCGTCAGCCGTCCGGGTGCTGTCTCCAACCGCAGATGAAATTGCTTGTAACTGCCTTTATCCTGCTGCTGAAGATATTCGATTTGGGGGTGGTCGAGCAGTGCCGGGGGGTCACCCAGCAGTTTCCACCAGTAACGGCGGATCTGCTCGCGCCGACGGAGCCAATCGGCCGATGTCCGCACAGGGGAGCCATCATCGAACAGCAGCGGCGAGCGGTACTTCTCCGGGATAAGCTTGACGTCTGAAGGCGGGCGGAAAAAGGGAGCCAACGCTGGCGGAGGAGGACCGAGCGGATCAATCGCCTTCTTCTCCTCTTCGATCGTCTTACTGCTTCCCGCGGTGGAGATTCCCGATAGACCCACCATCAGCAAACCCGCCAGCCAGAGACTCGCTTTACCGTAACCCGCAATCCTACCTCGGTCGTGCCCGCCTACCGCCACTTTTGGTACCGCCACCTTCCCCATGGCTGATCCTCCCCCCTGAGTTAGCTGACCCAAGAAAGTTCCCCGGATCAAGGAGCTGTGATCCGCCTCGACTTAGCATTCTGGGGATTTACTATGCGGGGGAATACCTACGAGAAGTGCAGAAAACGGTCCGCCTATCTTCCCTCTGAGAAAATAAGTCTATTCCGAAGCGAGATATTAGAGCCTGAGCTTGGACCTAACCTTGGAGCTTGTGATCTCCCCCAGCCAGCCTCGCATTGCGACTCAGTACCAAATCGTCAGGTTGGCGAGGGCTTCCACATTCCAGGGACGCGGAGCGATAGTCGGCACACTGATGGCTCCGCCAAGAGTGGCAAAGGGAAACCGAATATGCACACCGCTCGTGATGTTGAGCATATCCGGCACGAAGACCACGCCGTCACGATTGCGGTTGTTCAGGGGCGTTCGCAGGTGAACTTCCACTACCGGAACAACGCCGCGGATGAGGCGGTCCGCCGGAGCGCGATACAACCACCACCCTGCCGCTAAGCTGTTGGTTAGTAGCGTGGTATCCCGCCGATCCGTCGGAACAATGATCGCCGAGACACCCTGAACATACCACCCACCAAACACGTTGATAAACCCCACCCACGGCTGGAGGAGTGTCGAACGTGGCACCCGCGTTCCATCCGCTAGCAGGACATTTCCTACACCTGTAGGCGTCGTGATGATCAAACCCGCTGAGACCACATCGCCTGTGACAAGATCGTTGATAAAGGCATACTTGGTCAGAATGGTTAGGTCGCCTGCTCCCTGCTCGTCGGCCAAGCCTCCCGGCGTATGCATTTGCACAAACGGCAGGCGCACGCCGATTGAGGCATCCCCATTCAGAAAGGTTTTCTCAAAGCCGATCAAGGGGCGATGCAGCGTCACATTTCCGAAGCCGGGATTAAGTTGGGCGGCAATCCCGTCGTAGTAACTGTGATGGTAGTAAAGTCGATCCGTCGGGCGGGGACTGTCATTGTCGGTGATAGAAATGCCGTTGTAACGAGTGCCCACAGGAATGAGCACCTGCCGCCGATGCTCGACAACCACAGGAGCGAAGATTGGAAGGCGAATGACGTTTCCCTGATAATCTCGGATGATTCGCGTATCGACTTGTCGGATTTCCGTCTGGCGGCTGACAATGGTCCGGCGATAAAAGGCCGCGAGCAAATCGCCATCGAACGATTCATTGAATGACCGCCCCTGGAATCCCCCAGCGGCAGTGGGAACGGCAAAGGGCATGACCAACTCATCCAGCACCCGTGGCGGAGGGGCAACCGGCGGCATTCCAGGAGGAACAGCAGGAGGCATCCCAGGGGGAGCCTCTCCGGGTGGGCGAGGGGACGGCTGAACATCAGCCCCAAGTGGCAAGTGCGGTAGGGCAGTCCCTGCGGACAAACCCGAACTTGCGCTGCGTATGGTCCTTTCAGCTCGTTGTTCTGCTCCCCATCCCTCAAATGATCCACCCTCGTACCCTTCCAATGGACCAGACCCGAATACGAACCCCGTGAGCAAGAGCCATGCAAGGTATCGCACCGCCATGCTATACCCTCTCTTCGATTCCCAACGCTGGAGTGCACCTCAGAACCGTCCGCTGAAGCCCTACCCCTGCCAATCCCCCTCTACCGCCCCACCCAAAGGCCGCCCCTCTGCTGACGTTCCCAGCGCCGCACCTGACGATACACTGGGCTAGCTGCCGACCTTGGCCTCATCCATCAAACGGGTATTCAGTCGGTG
The DNA here is from genome assembly GCF_013694095.1 of Thermogemmata fonticola. NCBI lineage: Bacteria > Pseudomonadati > Planctomycetota > Planctomycetia > Gemmatales > Gemmataceae > Thermogemmata > Thermogemmata fonticola. The sequence goes on from NZ_JACEFB010000005.1 coordinate 207,163, forward strand.
AAAAATTTCGCCATGCAAATTCCGGCCCCAGAACTGGCGATCTTACCGCATTTATCGAAAATTCCAGGAATGAGACTTCAACGAATGCGCCAAGGACAGGATTACTACGCAACTTAGGGGGCCAAAACCCAATCTTCCGAAACCAAAACCGTGCGTCGAAAAATCCTTTTTCCGGCCTGTTTTGGTTCAAGGAATCAGGGCCAAGGGAAGGGAAGGTGGAATCCGTGGCGATAAACGGCAAGCGTCCAGTTACAGCCGGGGTTGAGGCCGAGGCCAAGAGGGATCGTAAGCTTGCGAGAAAATCATCTGGATGCGTTCCGCTTTGTCTGGAGCATCGGAGTTCAACACGGCCAAGGCATCACGAATTTGGCTCCAACGGCTATCCTGCGGCAGGTTTTCCGCCCCTTCTCCCGCTTGGAAGCGATCCAGGATCGCGGCCAGATCCAGGAGTTTCGCGCGCGCCTCCAGAAAATACAGATCGAGCGCTCGAGAAGCTGTCAACCGGCTCAGGCTCATCATCCTTTTCTCCTCTTTATTGCGGTTCGGTGAACGGCGGGTAGCAGCCTCCAGGTCAGCGTTGTTCCACCGCTGGGCCACTGAAGCGCTTCCGAATCTCCAGCGGCACCAGAGCGTTCAGACTTCCCGAACGTAAACCTTGCCAGTCGACCGTCACATACCGAAAACCCAGACGCAGCAACTCTTCGGTCAGCGCGGAACGCAACGGCTCGGCGGCGAGCATCGGCAGATACTCCAGCGGCACCTCCACACGGGCCAGATCATCCGCATGATAGCGAACCCGGCAATCCCGTAAGCCTTGGGCCCGCAAGAAAGCCTCTGCTGCCTCGACACGATGCAGGCGTTCCACCGTCACGGCCACGCCCGGCGCCAATCGGCTCGACAAGCATGGCGAAGCGGGCTTATCCCATATCGGTAAGCCCCAATACCGGGCTAGCGCACGCACTTCAGCCTTACCTAAACCCACTTCCAGCAGGGGATGGCGTACTCCCTGCTCTGCCGCCGCTTGCAAACCGGGGCGAAAATCCCCTACATCGTCTCGATTCGCCCCGCTTACGATCGTCCACTGATTCTCCAACTCACCGTGGCTGCGCAAATACTGGGCAATGCAGGTGTACAACTCCGTCTTACAGTAATAGCAGCGCAAACCGTCGTTACGGCGATATTCCGGCTGCTCGACTTCCTGGGTCGGCAGGATAATGTGCGTGATTCCGATCTGCTTGGCCAATTGCTGGGCTGCTGCCAACTCCGCGCGGGGCACACTCGGACTATCCGCGGTGATGGCCAGCGCCGCGGAACCACAGGCCAGCCAAGCCGCCTGAGCCACAACCGCGCTGTCCACTCCGCCGCTGAATGCGACTGCTACACGGGTATGTTCCCTGAGCCATGCCAACAGTCGATCCCGTTTCGCCGCTATTTCTGCTGCGAGTTCCATACCTTTATTCTACCCACCCTTTACTAGTCTGACAGCGTCCAGCCTAACGGGAGCTCCGCCGTATGGCCGCTCTTGGCTGGAAATGCATGAAGTGGAAGGTTGTGGTGGACAGAAGAATAGACAGCCCGATCCTATCATGAAAACATACTTTATCGGGAAGGCATCTTTTCCGCTCGGAAAGCCTGCTGAAGCGGGGTTGGTCGAAAAGGTTTTTTGGGTTAGAGTAGGAGCAGTTCATTCTGGAGAGACTCAAGAGCTTATGGAAACGGACCTCCCTGAGAGTCCCGGAGCGCTTTCTCTGAGCCAAGGAAAGGTGGACAGCCATGAAACGAGCATTGATTACTGGCATTACCGGGCAGGATGGCAGCTATCTGTCGGAGTTTCTTTTGGAGAAAGGATACGAAGTCCACGGCATCGTGCGCCGTTCCAGTACAGAAAACTTCGAGCGGATCGCCCATCTAGCCGGGAAGATCCACCTGCACCAAGCGGACTTGCTGGATCAGCTTTCGATTATCGACGTGATGCGAGAGGTCAAGCCGGACGAGGTTTATAACTTGGCGGCGATGAGTTTCGTACCGACCAGTTGGAAACAGCCCGTTCTCACCGGGGAATTCACCGCCATTGGCGTCACCCGGATGCTGGAAGCTATCCGCCTCCTCGGCCGGGACCGCATCCGCTTTTACCAGGCCTCCTCCAGCGAAATGTTCGGAAAGGTTGTCGAGGTTCCTCAAAAGGAAACGACGCCCTTCTATCCCCGCAGTCCCTACGGCGTGGCCAAGGTGTATGGCCATTGGATTACGGTCAACTATCGGGAAAGTTACGGCATGTTCTGCTGTAGTGGGATATTATTCAATCATGAGAGCGAGCGGCGGGGACGGGAGTTCGTGACACGCAAAGTGAGTGACGGCGTAGCTCGGATCAAATTAGGGCTAGCCCGCACCCTCAAGCTCGGCAACCTGGAAGCCCAGCGCGATTGGGGGTTTGCTGGTGACTATGTCCGGGCCATGTGGCTCATGCTCCAGCAAGACCAACCCGACGACTATGTGATCGCCACGGGGAAAACCCACACGGTCCGGCGTCTGGTGGAGCTGGCTTTCGATGTCGTCGGCCTGAACTGGCAGAAATACGTGGAAATCGACCCCACCTTGGTCCGCCCCGCTGAAGTAGACCTGCTCATCGGCGATGCGTCCAAAGCCCGCGCCAAATTGGGATGGAAACCGGAAGTCACTTTTGAACAGCTAGTGGAACGCATGGTTCTGGCCGATTTGGCACGATTGGAGGGCAAACCCATGCCCGACTTCAAAGCCAAGGGCATCTGATCATCGACGGACGGATAGCAAGGGGTATGCGCATACTCGTCACAGGAGCTACGGGATTTGTCGGGGGCCACCTGCTGGAGAAATTAGTAGGTGAAAACCATCATCTTTTTGGGATGTGCCGCCGGGGCCGTTGGCCGGCTGCCTTGTCCCATTTGGCCAGTCAGGTTGAGTTGCTGGCCGGTGAACTTCAGGACCTCCCTCGCATCGCCGCGATCCTGGAACAGGCCCGACCCGATTGGATCATCCATCTGGCCGGATATGCCAATCCAGGCCGCTCCTACGCCGAAGCCGATACATGCTGGCGCGACAACTTGCAGGGCACCCGCACCCTCTACGAGGCCGTCATCCGCACGGGACAACGACCCCGCATCCTCTACGTCTCGACCGGACTGATCTACGGAGAACCCGATGAACCTGGCGGCACGTGCGATGAACGCACCACCTTCAAGCCAGCCACTCCGTACGCAGCCAGCAAAGCCGCGGCGGATATCCTGAGCTACCAATACACCCGCTACCCTGGCTTAGATATCGTCCGCATCCGGCTCTTCAATCAAATCGGTCCGCGGCAAAGTGCAGATTATGCCATCGCTAACTTTGCCCGTCAGATCGCAGCCGCCGAAGCCGGACGTCAGGCCCCTGTCATCGAAACCGGCGACCTCTCCGCTCAGCGGGACATCACCGACGTCCGCGACATGGTCGCCGCCTTCCCCTTACTACTACAGCACGGTCGCAGCGGGGAAGCCTACAACGCAGGACGCGGCCAAGCCTTCCGCGTCGGCGACCTGCTCGACCAATTGATCCAACTCGCCCGCATTCCCCTCGAAATTCGCGAGCGCAAAGAAGCCCGCCGGAGCCGCGACACCTTAGTCACCAAAGCCAACACACAAAAGCTCTACCAGTGCACCGGCTGGCAACCCCAAATCCCCATCGAACAAACCCTCCGGGACATCCTCAACGATTGGCGCAAAAAAATGCTCGTCGCAGGTGAGTAAAAGCCCGACGGCAGGGCGCCCTCACCAGGGTCTGGAAACCATCGGCCCGCTCAACGGCTACTCCCCGACTCCTGCAACTCCATGACGGTTTCCATACTTTGATCCCGCAGCGAAACTTTCAAAACCATTTTCACCATCTCCATCGGTACGTTCTTGCACATCCATACCTTGACATGGGAATTGAGATTCACACCGGGCGATTTGGCCTGAATCCGATACTCCGTCCATGTACATTCGTAACTTTTGTCTCCAACCACTATTTTCTCCCGGCCTTCGTGTAGCTTTTGGACCTGCACCTCCGCCCCTTGAGGGAGTTGTGGGCTAAACTTTGTCGGATCATAGGGCTTCGTCAGGTCGATCTTTTGCTCCCGTGGTGGCAAAACTTGTGGACTACCCATATAACTCAATTTGCCCGTCGTCTTGATAGTCACTTCCTGATTTGTCTTCGCTATGACAGTTTGTGTCACCACTCCCTCCATAGTCAAATGGGCAACTTTCATTTTGAGTGTATAGGTGGCATAATCGCCTACACGCACACGAGCATAAGGGTGTTCATCCGCTCGAACTGTTCCCGAAAAAAATATGGCCAGCACACACAAACTAACCCTGAGGGTAGATTGCCGAACCATAGAATATCCTCCCCCTCCAGATGGGAAAAAACATCATGGCCACACTTCCATCAATCGCTACACCATTAGGTGAGCTACATGGCACATCCCTTGCCTCGATCCAGCAACACACGGAAGCCCCACCCCAATCGGAACCTGACAGCAAACCCAATAATCCTAGTCGCTCTCGCCCTATTGGATTGTCATCACGTAGCTAGACAAACCGATTGTAGAACATTCCCGAAGGCCAGTCACGGCATCCCTGCGATATTGGCAGGCATCTTCTGGCATTCACCCGCCCATCTGCTAATAATACTGGGAGGCACTGGAGCTGCGCGGCATACTTCTGGTCGTCCTGACCATTCTGAGCGAACGACTATGCGAAAAGTATTGGCTCTGATTCTCGGCGGAGGAAGAGGCACCCGCTTGTTCCCTCTCACGCGCTCCCGATCCAAACCCGCGGTACCCGTGGGCGGCAAATACCGGCTGATCGACATTCCCATCTCCAATTGTATCAATAGTGGTCTGAAATCCATATATGTGCTCACACAGTTTCTCTCCGTGAGTCTGCATCGTCATATTGCCAACACATACAAGTTCGACATGTTTAGCCAGGGGTTCGTCGAGATCCTCGCTGCTCAGCAGACCAACGAAAGCACGGATTGGTATCAAGGCACCGCCGACGCTGTTCGGCAAAACATTCCCTACATCGAGAGGGAAAACCCTGATGACGTCCTGATCCTCTCCGGAGATCAGCTTTACCGCATGGATTTCCGGCATCTCATCGAAACTCATCACAGTGCTCAAGCCGATGTCACTATCGCTGCCATTCCTGTGACGGAGGAGCAGACAAGTGGTTTCGGACTGATGAGTGTGGATACACACAATCGCATCACAGGTTTTGTAGAGAAACCCAAGACCCAGGATGAACGCGCTCCTTACTATGTTCCTGCGGAATGGCTTGAGCGCCGAGGTATACCCTGCAACAACCGGCATTATTTAGCCAACATGGGAATTTACCTGTTTCGCACCGACGTTCTTTACGAAGTGCTAACCGCCCGGCCGCTAGCGACGGACTTCGGCAAGGAGGTCTTCCCCCGCCATTACAAAAACAAACGCATGATCGCTCACTTCTTTGACGGCTATTGGGAAGACTTGGGGACGATCAAGAGCTACCATGAAGCTAGTATCGCCTTGGCCCGACCCAATCCGCCTTTCGATTTCTTCAGTCCCGATGGACCTATTTACACGCGCATGCGGAACTTGCCGGCGAGCCGAATCAACGGTGCCGTACTCGAACACAGCCTCATTGCTGATGGCTGCGTCATCGGAGAAGGCACACGAATTGAACATAGCCTAGTGGGTGTGCGTAGCATCATCGGACGCAATTGTGTTCTCCGTGAAACCGTCATGTTAGGTTCCGATGCTTATGAGTCGGACAAACAAAAGTTAGAAAATGTACGCCTTCAGCGCCCCAACCTCAACATCGGAGATGGGTCCATTATCGAACGAGCCATCCTCGACAAAGATAGCCGCATCGGGCGTTACGTTCAGCTCATCAACCGCGAAGGCCGCCAGCACTATGACGGCCCTAATGGCCTCTACTATATCCGAGATGGTATCATATGCATCCCGCGTGGCTCCATCATCCCAGACGGCACGATTATATAATAACTTCAACCCTTAATGCTTTATGAAGTCAGATCATCCATATTTCCCATCAGATCATCATCTCTTTAAAGTAACACTGGACAAATACTACGGCCCTCTCGACCTGCTTCTGTATCTCCTCCGCCAGAATGAACTCGAAATCCAGGAAATCGCGGTCGCTCAAATTGCTGAACAATTCAAAGATTTTATCACAACCCTGGAAGAGTTGAATCTCTGGAAACTGGAAGTAGCCGGTGAATTCCTGGTCATGGCTTCACGACTGATGGAAATGAAAAGCCGGCTGTTGATCCAGGAACCCGGTGATGAAAACGAGGAGGCCCACTCCGCTAACCTCCAGGAGTCACAAAGAAATATCATCCAACAGCTTCTCGAATACAAACAAATCAAGGAAGCGGCGCAAATCCTGGAATCTCAAGCTGAAGTTCATAACACTCGCCATCCTCGATTGGATGCCACCCCCTCCCCTACGCCTCACTCGCCGTCCCTGAGGATCCGGCCGGTAGAGTTGTGGGACCTTATCGCTGCCTTTGCCCGGATTCTCCGCGAGATTCAACCGGTTGAAACTATCCCGCTTTCCCAAGATGACGTTCCTCAACACGTCTATGAAAATGAAATCATCCGGTCATTGAAAGGCCCTCGTCAGATTCCACTCAGAGACATATTTCAGCCCCCTTACATACGCATGAGACTCATCGGGCTATTCCTAGCCCTACTTGAACTGATCCGCCGGTTTGTTGTCGATGTTATCAGCGATCAAGAGGGGAACATCGTTCTTGCACTCAAGAATCCTGGCGATCAATCGGAGATAGCATGGAACTCCGAGAAGCCACATGTTCCTCTATCATCGGATATTGGCTAGGAATTGTTGCACCGCCATCGAGGCTTCATCCTTTGTAATTTCTGTGGATGCTATGAAGATGTTTTGATCAGAAACCAGCGCCCATGATTCTATACTTCTACTTTCATCTGGACTACGGCTAAGGAGTCGATCAAAGTTTCGGCCACCGTGTGTAATGGTATTGCGTTCCACCAGCTTATATCCAGAGTCCAGATTCGCCAATTCTCGGATGATGGATTCAGTGTGTTTTCTACCCTGTTCTTCTGTGCTTCCCGCGGGTAGTTGCGCGACCACGAGTGTGCAAGCACTTCCTCCATCACTCCAGAGGTAAACATCCCCTGTCAGTCCATGCTTGACCAGCAGTTGCCGGGCGAGGGAATCCGATTTCCGCGGCGGGCCGGGAAACGTCACAGTCAGTCCCACAGGCGTGGTGATAGTCGGAGTGGTGCCATCTTTGGGTCGCGGAGAGCCACCCCCGCCGCCACCTTTGGTGGTGGGAGCACCTCCGCCCGTTTTCGGCACACCGCCTGCCACAGGACCGCCAGGGATGATGGGAATGAGAGGAGGGCCTTTCCCTATATTTTGAGCCTTATCCAACGGAACAAAGCCGCCTGGCGGCGGAGTCGCCGTATTGCTATCCGACTTGGCTGATGCTTGATCATCACCATCTCTGTTGGCGAAAAATTTGGTGTAGTAGATATACCCAGCAACACCGAGGAGAATAACCAGAACAATACCCCCGATGATATTGCGAATGAGCATCACATTGCTGTCGGAGTCCGAAGATTTTTTGTTTTTTTTCCGAACAGGCACCTCATCTTCATCATCCCCTACGGCAACAGCGACACGGGATGCCGGCGGTTTTCCTGGAGCGCGACCCGGCGGATGTGCAGGCGACGGAACGACTTCAACGTATCCCATCGAAGAGGCTGGTGCGGCTTGGGGAACGTTCACCAGAGTCTGACATTTCGGGCACTTGACACGCTTTCCCGCTGCGATATCCGGTGCATTCAAACGCGAACTACATTGCGGACAGACTACCGCTATAGCCATGGCAATGACTCCAGGATGAGGAAGGGCGACAGTAGTATAAGCGAAGCGGAGGTGAAACGGAAGTGGCTGTTACAAAACGGGGAACAGCCGCCGTATCACGTGGCCATGATGTTGTAGCCACAGTCCACGTACAGGATTTGCCCCGTGATGGCACTGGCCAAGGGGCTGCACAGGAAGAGCACGCCATCGGCGACTTCCTCCGGTTTGATAGGCCGGCGCAAGGGGGAGTGTTCAGCGGCATGCTGGATCAGTTTGTCGAAATCCTTATTGATCGCGCGCGCTGCACGGCTGCCGTAAGGTCCCGCTGAGATCAAATTGACCCGAATGTTGCGATCGCCTACGAACCAAGCCAACTGCTTAGCGTCGATCTGAAGGGCTGCCTTGCATGTCGCCATGCCGCCCCCATAATGGGGCACCACTCGTTCCGCCGCAACATACGTCAATCCCACGACACTACCCCCGGATGGTCGATGGCTCATGTAGGGGACTGCGGCCCGCACCAGACTCGTGAGCGAGTAAGCAGAAATCCCCATCGCTTCGTGATAAGCCTTTCGGCTGGTTTCAATCAGTGGTTTCGTGACCTCGCGACTGAATGCGATCGAGTGAATGAGGATGTCGATTCCTCCGAATTCCTTGCCGATAGCATCCACGGTCCCTTGAATCGAATATTCGGCAAATCGGGCATAACGCCGGTCGTTTTTGACTTCCGGAGGAACATCGTCCATGGTGTCGTAGCTAACATCACAGGGATAAATCCGTGCAGGTTGGAATTCCTGGCCATTGGAAAGTCTGCGGGATTCCACGTCGTCAGCATGCTGGCTGCGGAGTAACCCCTCGACAATATTGACCACCCGCGGATGGCACGCCAGAACGATCGTCGCCCCGGCTTCTTGCAAACGCTTGGCAATGTACCAGGCAAAACTGTGGTTATCTCCCACACCAGTCACCAGAGCGACTTTGCCGCTCAAATCGATCGGAACCATGACTCCCATGCCTCCCGTAAACCACGAGGAGAATGCTCTCTCCTGCCAAGGTACCTGGTTCTCATGCGGTATATCGCCTTTGTTACCGTCAGGCAAGCACGCTTAACCCTCCATGCCGTTTGCCCACATTGCTTCATGCAGTGCCGGCAATGATGCGATACACGTGTTGCAAAGGTAAGCGGCGCACACCACTGCCTGATTGCAGGAGCCGCAGGCGGGGGTTATGATGCTTGAAGTGGAGGGGACGGTCCCAACAGCCGCATTTCGGAGAACCAACCATGTCAACGTGGCATTTCCGTTTGGGAGGGCTGCTCGCGGGCCTGATTGGGGTTGTGGGAATCAGCGCGGAGTTGGAGGCGAGAAATGCTTTACAGAAAACCGCTCAGGAACAACCTGCCAAGCTCCAACCCACATTAGTGTTCCAAGGGCAACCGGTGGCTCAACTGCTTGCGTTAGCTCGCGAGGCCCTCCGCCGAATGGGCAAGGAAGAAGGCCCCCAACTGGTGGAATCTTTCGACTCGGCACTCAAGAAGCAACTCGGAGACAAGGGGTTCGCGGGTTTGGACCTGAACCGGCCTTGGGGCGGTTTCGCCATCTGGAGAGCCAAATCCGAGGACACTGCTTTTGCCTTGATTCTGCCCATCACGGATACTGAGGCGTTTCTCGATTTACTTCAGCGCCTGGAGATTCGCGCCGAGAAAGATGTCAAAGACAAGTTTTTATACAAAATTCATTTTCCCTCCTCACTGATTTCCAAAAGCTCCTACCTTCGGTTGATGCCAAACCAGTGGGCTTATCTTTTGCTGAATGTCGATTCACCGTGGCCAGCGTTGGCCCTGCCCAAGCCTGAGGAATTGTGGCGAGACCAACCCCAAACGATCATCAGCCTGCGATTGTATCCGGGACGAGTACCGCAAGACTCGGTCAAGGAACTCATCCAGGGAGTGAACAACGGTTTTGCTAAAATGCGAGGTCTGTTTGCGGGAAATGCGGGAGACAAGGGTAGCCAGGCCAAGCTCACCAAAGTTCTTTATGAGGATGTGCCGTCATGGCTGGTGCGGAATATCCAGAGCGTAGCCCAGGAAGCGGAGGAGCTTGAGATTCAGCTCCGCTGGGAACTCAATGATCCCGGCGGTCAAGTGATCCTGGATGCGATTCTGCTCCCCCGGCCTGGTACTCCTCTTGCCCGTGTGGTGCAACAGCGGGGGCAAAGCCAGCAGCGTTTCTCTGGTCTTGCCCAAATCCCCTCCACGACAACGGCCCTGGTGATCCAACCCCCTCAATTTGCCCCGGAATGGCGAAAGCTCTGGAGCGCAATTGGAGAGATTGCCCAGGAGGAAATCAAGGGGGCGGGTTGGCCAAAGGAGGTAGCCGAGGTGTTTCTGGAAATCGCTCGGAGTTGGCAGCGCGACAGCGAGGAGGGGAAATTGGAAAGCGCTATTCTACTGCGGGAACCGAATGCCAAAGGCCATTACAGTGCCGCTGCGGTTTTGAGTTGCAGTGGTTCCAAGAACGTGGAGAAGGCGTTGAAGCATCTGGCCCAGCAGCGCTCGTTCGCACCGATGTTCGAGATGGATGCCGCCAAGGCCGGAGAATGGACGGTGCACCGTTTGAAGGTTTGGCCCCTATTGCCTGCCGAAGTGCGAGATCACGGTGAACGACTTTTCGGTGAGAACCCTGCCCTCTTCGTCGCCTGCGGTCCGGATGCCTTGGGTTTAGCTGTCGGACCCGAAGCCCTGACCATATTGCGACAGATCAGCCAACTGCAACCAGGTCCAGGAGCCGCCTTTGAGTGGCACTATCAACCGAAACAGTTTGCCGCCTTGGTAACCATACTCACGGGTGATGAAGAAGTCGGCGAACAAGTGCGCAACCGGCTTGGCCAAGAGAAAAATAGCATGATGGGATACCAAATTCAGCTCGAGGGCGGAGAACAACTCCGGCTGACGATACGATTTTACGATCGGCTGATCCTTGCGTCCCTGAAAATGTTTTTTGATTTCCGATTGGGAGAGTAAACCGACCCTACACTTTTTTCTCCCCTCCTGATCAATCCCATCAGTTCAAGACACCCGATATGGCAAGGAAAGGTAGATCGGGAGCAACTTTTTTATATTTTTTGAAATTTTCCCCGCGCATTTTTCTTGTCAGCCTGTATGCTGAACCAATACTTGCCCTGGTGGGAGAGACTTGGCGGTCAGGTCATCCCAAGGGTCAATGCCGGTGGTGCTTCCTTTTCGTTGTCGAATTGCGGGACCATCCTTTCTGTCCGGTGAAGGAGCAGCAATGTTGCGTACTCTACCCCGTGGGCTGGCTATGGTGGTCGGTGTCATGAGCGTTTGTGCCGTGGTACCTTGGGTGACAGGTGTGAAAGCTCAGCCGGGAAAAGGTCCCCTTCGCCCCGGCTTTTTGCCCTATGTTCCACCCGGTGAATGGCGCCCCGCTGGTATTCAGGGAAACCAAGGGATCCAAGGCATCCAAGGCAACCGAGGCATCCAGGGAAATCAAGGGATCCAAGGGAATCAGGGCATTCAAGGCTTTCAGAACTTTGGTAACCGCGGCGGATTCCAAATCGGAGGCGGATTCCAGATCGGAGGCGGATTCGGCGGATTTCAGATCGGAGGTGGATTCGGGAGTTTTGCCGGTATCGGAGGTGGGTTCGGCGGATTTGGTGGCATCGGTGGCGGATTTGGTGGCATCGGAGGTGGGTTCGGCGGATTTGGTGGCATCGGCGGTGGATTTGGTGGCATCGGCGGAGGTGGTATTCAAATGCTGCCAACTATCCCCGGTGGCTACCTGGGCGGCATGGGTGGCATGATGGGCATGATGGGAATGGGCGGAATGATGGGAATGATGGGAATGGGTGGCATGATGGGCATGATGGGCATGATGGGCATGATGGGCATGGGCGGAATGATGGGAATGATGGGAATGGGTGGATTCAATATGATGGGAATGGGGGGATTTAGCATGATGGGGATGGGGGGATTCAACATGATGGGAATGATGGGGATGGGAGGCATGATGGGCATGATGGGCATGGGTGGATTCAACATGATGGGGATGGGTGGATTCAATATGATGGGAATGGGGGGATTTAGCATGATGGGCATGGGGGGATTCAACATGATGGGAATGATGGGGATGGGAGGATTTAATATGATGGGTATAGGTGGATTCAATATGATGGGAATTGCTGGAGGCATCGGGGGATTTGGCGGGTTCGGAGGAAAAATCGGTTTCAGCGGAGAGCTAGCCCAATAAGGAGCTAGATAGATGAGAGCCACTTTGATACATTAACCTGATGTACTATTAATCCATCAGTATATCCATACTGATGGATTTTTACTTTGGAATAATACGTCATTAATGACTTGAATTCATCGGATTTCCGAGATTCATCAAATCCCCATGATGTTTCATTCTCCCGGCCTATCCATCTGGTATGGACTAAGCTGCCGAATTGGGTTAGTCCGTTTTCGGAGCTAAGCCGGCAGGCGGAGAAGGCTGAGCAGACTCTGGCGGATTATTCGCCAGACGTTCTCGTTTCGCTTGGAGCGCTGGCCGGATTTGCTGAGCATAAACAAACACAGCCACCAATGCCAACAGGAGAAGCACAACGCCCAAGACAGTCTTACCTTTTGAGCCGTAGAGGTGGAAAAGTGTCAGGAGGATTTGGAGGGTCAATCCCAGCGCCGCAACGGCTCCTGTCAGCGGGATCATCATGGCGAAATACGGACCGTAGAGGTCAGAGAGGCGCGCCAACCACCACAAGGTGATGTCTGCCAAGAAAGCCAGCAGGACCCAAGGTGCGAGAATGTATCGCAGCAGGGGGGGGTAGTCGGTCAGGGCGAGGAGCAAGCCTGTGGCGGAAAAGAGAAGAGCGAAACTTAGCAAGTGGGCATGCGTGGATTGGGCCAATTTTTCGATACTTATGGGTGTGGACACCGCGACCCAACCCCCTCCCGGCGGCACTTCGATACTCGGCGGAACGACCAGGTATTTGGCAATTTGCTCGTAGGTTTCCAGGGGATAGTTCTCTTGCTCAGCTCCGGCGGCATGACAGCGGGCGCAGCGGTCGTTGAGGATCGACTTGACCTTAATCGCTCCGTCGGGATGACGATAATCCGGGGTAATGTGAGTGGGAGCAGCTTGGGGTGGCGGAACGAAGCGATCGGCTTCGTAGGCCGCCCGACGTTGCTCATCGGGTGTACGGATCCAAAGGCGAAGGGCTTCGCGTTCCCCGTTACGTTCAGCCATGAGGCGCTTCTGCGTCTCCGGGTCCGCCTGCTCGTACTCCCGTTTGAAACCGGCTCCGTCCTTGTGGAAGAAGGCCGGGGCCATGCTTCCGGTACCATTCCAGGGCGCCCCTTCGATCGGCCCCATGATGAGCTTTTCAAGCTGGCTCACCGGCGGCGGAGGGGCGGTATCCAACCATTGCTTGCCCGTGTACTTGAGAATGACATCGGCCACGGTAGGCAAAGGGGTCCCACTGCGGCTATCCTGCACGTGAAGCTGGACAAGGGCAGCCAGATAACCGAGTCCCACTGCGATCAAGAAGACGGTCAGGACAAGGCGAGCGGGTCCCGGTAAACACCGGAGAGTCAAGCTGTTTTGTAGATGCGACATCGTGCTGTCTCCAACAAGTCCGTCACTCAGGCGGGCGGAAGGCAGGCTTAGTGGTGGGGTGGTTCCTGGGGGGAGGTCAGCAGAGGGCTGGCAGCATCGGGAGACGGCGAGGGACGGAGCCATTCCTGGAGGGCAGCGAGGACGGTTTCCCGTGCCTGATGTAAAGGTAGAGGAAGAGTAGCGCCACAGGCCAGGGGATGGCCTCCTCCTCCGAAACGTTCCGCCAAGCGGGAAATATCCACACTTCGGGAGCGGAAGCTGACTTTGGTTCCGCCGGAGGCTTGCTCGATGAACACTAAAGCTACTTCCACCCCTTCCAGGCTCCGGGGGTAGTTGATGAGTTCTTCCGTGTCGCCTGGTACGGCCCCGGTCAGCGGGTAATCTTTCAGGTAAATCTCGGTATAGGCCACTTTGCCGCCCAAGGCGATGTGCAAGCGTTCCAGGGCTAGACCTACGAGTCGCAGGCGTGCCAAAGTTGCTGTTTCGTAAAGCTTCTCGTAGAGGATGGTCGGTTGTGCCCCTGCTTGCATGAGCGTGGCTGCCAGGGTGAACGTGTTGGGCGTCGTGTTGGCGTGCCGGAACCAGCCGGTATCCGTGGCCAGGGCCATGAACAGATTTTGAGCCGCACCCGGTCGCAGCGGCAAACCCAACGCCTGAATCAACTCATAAACCAGACGGCCTGTCGCTTCTGCGGTTACATCGACACACGCCAATCCGCCCAAATCGTCTTGGGTACGGTGATGGTCGATAACAACCCGCGGCAGCGTGGACCGGCGAAGCCAATCTGCGAAATCCCCCAGTTGGGCCCAAGTCCCAGTATCCAGGATCAGCACGCAATCACGGTCCTGCCAGTCGGCGGATTTGAAATCCTCGATGATCCGGCGCTCAGGGTCCAGAAAGGCGTAACGTGGGGGCAAACGACTCGCGATCGCCACGCGCGGATGCTTCCCCATCACTTGAAGCATCTCATACAAGGCCAATTGGGAGCCTAGCCCATCGGCATCTGGTCGCACATGAGTCATCAGCAAGGGTCGATCCCGTTGCCGCAACAGGGTCACCAATCCAGACCAGTCCACGGGCATAAAGTGCTCCGCCAGGGTCGGTGGGGTTGCTGGAATTGTAGTCCACCCTTCCCATTCGGAACAGGGAAACCCGCTACTCTCCGCTATCCTTCTTCCACAACTTCGCTTCGTTCGACGCCGCTGCTAGTTTCTAATGAGCCACGACGAGACCGCTTGGACGCTTTTCCTCGGCACGTGTAACAGTTTACCAGTTTTCCGGCTTCTGCCTTGCTTCTCCGCAGCTTACAGGTACAACACCTCTGTTACGTTACTGCCGTATGCCTCACCTAACCTCGAAGACTTGCCCCCCTTCCTTAGCCGGGGGCTTGTCCCATTGCAGGAGTAGACACCGTGTCACGGATCCGCCTGATGATTGCCTCGCTGGCCCTAGGGGTGTTCGTCGCTTTCACTGCGGCGCAAGACGTCAAAACACAACCGCCCGCCCAGGAACAGCCCGCGAAATCCACCACCAGCCCCCAGGACCCGAAAAAGACAGAACCTAAGAAGGAGGAACCCAAAAAGGAAACACCCAAGAAAGAAGAGCCGAAAAAGGAGGAACCCAAAAAGGAGGAACCAAAGGCGGATCCTAATGCCCGGACTTTCGCACTCAAGTTCGAGAAGGACAAGAAGTTCTACCAGGAACTCAAAACTCAAGTATCCCAGGTGATCAAAGTACAAGGTCAGGATGTGACCCAGAAACAGGAAAGCACCTATTACTTCAAGTGGAATCCGCTAAAGCAAGTGGGGGAAAAATGGGAACTGGAACAGGAAGTGGAAGGGCTGAAGGTCAGCATTGACATTTCCGGCAACACGATCAACTACGATTCGACGCAGCCGGACGCCAGTGTCACCGCTGGGAATCCGACCCTGATGGAGTTCTTCCGTAAGCTCGTCGGCACCAAATTCGTCGTCACCTTGGACAAGGCCTTCAAGGTGGAAGCGGTGAGTGGCAAGGACGAATTTATTCGCAAACTCTCCGGCGGGAATAACCAATTGGATAGCCTCTTCCGCAACATCGTCACGGATGACTCCCTCAAGCAGATGTGCGACCCCACCTTCTACCTTGTTCCGGATTCACCGCGGAAGCCTGGGGATACGTGGGAAAAGAAAGCTGCTATTTCCTTGGGACCCATCGGCAAGTACGAAGTTACGTATAAATTCAAGTATGTCGGCCCCGGAACAGAGGAAGGCAAGAAAGAATACGACAAGATTGAAGTGGAGACCGATGTGACCTACACCGTTCCTAAAGAACCGGGAACCGATGGCCTATTCTTCCGCATTAAGGAAGGAAAATTGGAACAACCGAAAGGCATGGGAGAGCAACCTCCCAAGGGTGTGATCTATTACGATCCCAAAACGCAGCGGATCGTTTCAGCAGAAATCACGCTCAAGTTGAAAGGGGAGTTGACCGTCAATATCGGCGCCACGGACTCCAAAGTGGAAATCTACCAGGAGCAAAAGACGATACTACGCACAGGCGACAGTAGCTTCCTCTCGTCTCCGTCCACATCGAAGTAGTTAGCGGCAGTTTAGCCTCTAGCATTCGTCCAATTGTGGCCAATGTCCTAGACTCTCATTGGCTGGAATGAGAATACGGCCTACAACGTAACGTTCGCTTCCCCAGGGCAGTCTGACGGCTGCCCTGTTTCGTTTTGCTTCCTACCATTGTTTCGTCCTTGCCAATTCCAATGAGGGGAGAACTCAAAGAGAAAGTTGAAGTGCAGGAACTTGGCCGCTAAGGTATCCCGCAAACCCACGCTGAAGGGATTCGAGTTTGTCAGAACCGACAACCCCACTTTCCCGCAGGAAGCCACCGCAGTTATTCGTTGCTAGCAGCGGAGAGAATTACATGTTAGGCAGCGGCGAGGATGTAGACTGCCGCCACCCCAGCGATGGCTGCGAGAATGGCGCCGATCATGAGCCACTGCACAAACCAAACTTCGATCCCCTTACCGATGCGGATACCCATAAAGACGGCATGCATGGAAGCGGAGATCAACAGGTCTATAGGCAAAACCAGTAGGAACACGATCAACCAGCCCTCCCAAGGCGGTAAGCCAAAACGTTGGCATCCCTGCTCCACCATCGTTTTCATGATGGCCTCAGCGACGGTTTTGCAAATCCAGATCAGCACCAACATCCCAAAGGCCGTCCACATCGACGGCTTGGGAAGTCCGCACAAGACACAAGCATAACGGAAGGCAAATGTGAGGAGGTACACCGCCACCAAGGCCAAGGTGATCAAACCGCAGCAGAATAAAAGGACAATAACGGCAGCATTCATACTGACTCAAAGAATCGGAACGCACTGGAAGAGCAAACCGAGAGCACACTCTTGTGTGAAGTTTACCACATGTGCGGGGATGTCAAGGAGCAATGCCGGTCCTGACAGCCGAAGGATCAAGCCCCCTGCTTCCTCTTCGGGGGAGAACATCTCAGCAGGCTCTTGCACTCTCTGCCGGAGCGGGAAACTGCTCGCACAATTCCCGGACTCCCGCTCGAACCCGTTCCAGGACAGTGGTATCTCCGGGATGGGATAGGACCTGATCGATCCAGCTCCCGATTCTTCGCATTTCGTCTTCCTTCATCCCCCGGGTGGTCAGAGCGGGTGTACCGATGCGGATTCCTGAGGGATCGAACGGCTTGCGAGTATCAAAAGGAATCATATTTTTGTTGACGGTGATGCCGGCTGCATCGAGGAGCTGTTCCGCCTGCTTACCAGTCAAGCCCTTGGCTGTCACATCGACCAGAAGCAAATGCGTATCTGTACCGCCGGAGATGAGGGAAAATCCAGCACGTAAGAGAACCTCCGCCAGGGCATGGGCATTGGCAATAATCTGGGCGGCATAGTTTCGGAAGGTGGGGCGGAGGGCTTCTCCAAAAGCCACGGCCTTCGCTGCGATGACGTGCATGAGCGGTCCGCCTTGGATGCCGGGAAAAACGGCCGCGTTGATGCGGTCAGCCCATTCCGCCTGGCACAAGATGAATCCGGAACGTGGCCCGCGAAGGGTCTTGTGCGTCGTACTGGTGACAAAGTGAGCGTAAGGTACCGGGTCCGGGTGGAGTTTGGCGGCGATGAGGCCGGCGATATGGGCCATATCCACGAGCAAGAGCGCTCCTACGGACTCAGCGATTTCCGCAAAACGGGAAAAGTCGAGCTGCCGGGGATAGGCGCTGGCTCCCGCAATGATCAGACGCGGGCGGTGCTCCTTAGCCTTGCGAGCCAAGTCGTCGAAATCGATGCGGTGGTCCTCCCGGCGCACACCGTAACTGATCACCTGAAAGTATTTGCCGGAGAAATTCAAGCGCATGCCGTGGGTCAGGTGGCCGCCATGAGCCAAATCCAGGCCAAGGATGACGTCGCCGGGCTGCAAAGCAGCGAAAAAGACCGCCATATTTGCCTGCGCGCCGGAATGCGGCTGGACATTCACGTGAGCCGCCCCAAAGAGTTGCTTCGCCCGTTCGATCGCCAAGCGTTCGACCTGATCCACATATTCGCAACCGCCGTAGTAACGCTTGCCGGGATACCCCTCCGCGTATTTGTTGGTCAGAACAGACCCTTGGGCTTCCAGAACAGCAGCGCTGGTGTAGTTTTCGCTTGCGATCATCTCCAGGCCGTACTGCTGTCGGCGCCGTTCCCCAGCGATGGCGGCATAAACTTCTGGATCCGCTTGCTCAAGCACGCTCATGGATTCAGGACTCCTTCACTCCGGTCCACGTTATCAGCTTGTTGAGTCGTTTTAGCAAAAGTTCCTGGCAACGGCTGAGGGACGATTCCGCTCTACGGCCAACACCCCTCCGGTGGACGGGACAAATCGAGACTTGTTCTGCGACCTTCGGCAAACAATGCACTTTCTATGGACAGGACGAACCGAAACAATATCTACTACTATTTATCCCCATACTCTCAATCGAATCGGAACGGTGAAAAGAGGCCAGAGAACATGGCGTGCCAATCGTAGAGGTGCACCAACGTGATCGAATTGCGAGACCCAGTTAGTTCCTTATCCCACCTGCTCACAGCAATCTGGGCCGTGTTCGCGACTGCCCTGATGTATCGCCTGGCTCCGCAGCCATCCCGAACCGTTGCGATGATCTACGGCATGAGTATGGTGTTACTCTACACGGCAAGCGGCCTCTTCCACGGGTTGTATTACGAGAGCACCGCCCAGCATCGGTTGTTCCAGAAGCTGGATCAATCAGCCATATATCTGCTCATTGCTGGGACTAACACGCCCATCATGGCGATCCTGCTGCCGCGGCGGTGGCGGCGATGGTTCCTCGGTGGTGTCTGGCTGATGGCGTGCCTGGGTATCGCGTCCCTCTGGGCTTTGCCTAAGCCGCCCCACACTCTGGTCGTCGGGGTCTACTTGGCGATGGGGTGGATCGGCATTATACCGATCCGCTGGTATTACCAGGCGTTGGGAGCGCGCGCGATGAACTGGGCCTGGCTCGGTGCTGCCTGCTACACCTTCGGTGCGGTGTGCGAGCTAAGCCGCTGGCCCGTGCTGATTCCCGGTTGGATTGGCCCCCATGAGGTGCTCCACTTTTGCGACAGCGCCGGCAGCTTGGCCTTTTTTGTTTTCATCGTTCGCCACGTACTTCTGAGGCCAGGCGCCTCCCCAAGCGGCATCAGCGGAAAATATCCTGTCTTGCCCACTCACTTCATTAGCCAAAATCGGCTATGCTAAGGCTAGCCTCGCAGCCAGCGCGGGCTATGGGAGGATGCTCACGGCGGGTTGCACACTCCACTTGCCGAGGCGAATATAACTCAAGCCGACGATGCAAAGTTTGAGGTAACGGGCCATGCCGGTGTTTCATGTGGCGACCTTCGAGTGTGATGTGACTCCTCCTCTGGGCCATCCTCTTTGCGGCGGATGGATTGAGCCGGTCCGCGGGGTGGACGATCCCTTGCGGGCTTTGGGAGTGGTGCTTTTGGGCGGAGATAAGCCAATCGTATTGTGTGCGGTGGACTGGACAGGGTTGCGCAACGAAGCCTACCGGCAGTGGCGGCAGGCACTCGCGGACGCTGCCCATACGGTGCCGGAGTATGTATCGGTGCATTGCGTACATCCGCATAATACCCCGTTTGCAGACTTGGAAGCCCAGAAACTGATCGCCGCTGCCGGGGCACCCGATTCCCTGGATTTGAAGTTTTTTTCCGACTGCGTGCAGCGCTGTGCAGAAGCTTTGAAGGCGTCCTTACCCCGCGCCCAACGCTGGACGCACATCGGCATCGGAGCGGCACGGGTCGAGAAGGTAGCCTCGAATCGACGGGTACTCGGACCCGATGGCAAAGTCCAGTATGTGCGGACTAGTGCCACGAAAAACCCCGAAGCCCGCGCCGCCCCGGAAGGCTTGATCGATCCCATACTCCGCACGATCAGCTTCTGGCACGAGGATCGCCCTCTGGCGGCTCTGCACAGTTATGCCTGCCATCCCATGAGCTATTACGGAGACGGGCGGGTCAGCGCCGATTTTTGCGGCCTGGCCCGAGAGAAACGACGGCAGGAAACCGGCGTTTTTCAGGTCTATTTCAACGGTTGCGGCGGGAACATCACCGCCGGCAAGTACAACGACGGCGCCAAGGAGAATCGGGGGGTGCTGCGGGATCGCATTCATGCGGCGATGGCAGCCGCCTGGAAAGCCACCACGACGCAACCCCTGCGCGGCTGGTCCTGGCGGTACAAGGCCATCCGCTTTCCTGCGCGGCGGGAAGAGTCATTCGGCGACGCTGCCAGCCGCAAGGTCCTGGAAGACCCCAAAGCTCCGCCCGCCCGCCGCAACAACGCCGCCTTCCAACTGGCGTGGCGCAAGCGCTTGCACATCCCCATTGAGATCAACTGCCTGGACTTCGACAACCGCATTCTCGCCCTATTCTTGCCAGGCGAAGCCTTTGTCGAATATCAACTAGCGGCCCAAAAGATGCGGCCAGATGCCTTCGTGTTCACCGTAGCTTACGGCGACGGCGGAATGGGATACATTCCCACAGCCCGTGCCTTCCTCGAAGGCGGCTATGAACCCACAGTCGCCTTGGCCGCCCCCGAAAGCGAAGAACTTCTCTTGCGAACCATCCGCGAACTGCTCGGCAAAGCGCCGGGAGAATGATCCTTCCGGGACGGCCGCAACAAACGCCAGGCTCCGGATACCGGTAGGGTCTTGCAAATATCCATACTGCAATCTGAACTAAAATCTCTATGGTATGCTGTGTTCCTTGCCGGCCTTATGTTAGGAAAACATGATAACCATAAAGACCTCTTGCTTCAGTTACTCCGTGACTTGCCTAGTATCTGTTCTCCGGGAAGCGGAACATCTAAAAACAGTCCCCTGCCTGGTTTCGAGGATATGATGAAAATCCCAGAGATAATAGGAAAAATCATTGGGGTATGATCTTGGGGTGTAACTAGATTCTCTGGGGGTGGGGGCTGAACCCGCGAGGTATTTCCCCAGACGAGCAGAGCTGCCCGACAGGGCCCCCCAGAAAATCTGGCTGCACCCTGATCTTGCTGCTCGCTGTTTTTCCTCTATGGGGGAAGAAAATCATGCGCACCTGTACGCTTCTGTCCATCGCTGGGATCGCTTGGGTGATCAGTGGCGTCTGGAATGTCACGTCTGCCGTCGGGGTCGCCGCGGAGGGAGAATACAAAGCGGGTGTGGCTGTCAAGGTCATCACACCTGTGGAGCCAATGTGGATGGCAGGTTATGCCGCCCGGAACAAACCAGCAGAAGGCAAGGTTCATGACTTGTACGCCAAAGCCTTGTGCCTCCAGGATGCGCAGGGCAAAAAACTGATCCTGGTCACGACGGACCTAATCGGCATCCCACGCCCGTTGGCGGAAAAGGTGACTCAAGCTATCGAGAAAAAACACGGCATTCCCCGCTCCGCCATTATGCTTACGTCCTCTCACACGCATTGCGGACCAGTTCTCCGAGCCAATCTCATTGACATGTATGGCCTCAATCCTCAAGAGGCTCGCAAAGTCGAAGTGTACACTGACAAACTCTCCCAGGACTTGATCGATTTGATCGATTCCGCGGTGCAGAAGCTCGAACCGGTGCAACTCCAATTCGGCGAAGGAGCGGCCGGTTTCGCCATCAATCGACGCCAGCCGACACCTAAGGGTATTGTCATCGGGGTCAATCGAGAAGGTCCTGTCGATCACTCGGTGCCGGTATTGGTCGTGCGCCAAGGTGATGGCAAACCCTGGGTCATCGTGTTCGGTTACGCCTGTCATAACACCACTCTGAGCTTCTATCAGTGGTGCGGGGATTACGCCGGTTTTGCTCAGCTCGAAGTGGAGAAAGCATTTCCTGGAGCCGTGGCCATGTTCTGGAGTGGCTGTGGCGGAGATGCCAATCCCCATCCCCGAGGCACTCTAGAGCTATGTGAGAAGCACGGACAGGAACTCGCCGAAGCGGTACGCAAGGTCGTCTTGGGAAAACTCCAGACGATCCGCGGGCCTTTTTCGACCCGTTACGACACCATTACCCTCAAGATCGAAGCAGTCCCGACTCGCGAGCAGCTCAATGCCGATCTGTTGAGCAAGAACCCGGCGGTCCAACGCCGCGCCCAGCGCCTGCTGCAAGAGCTGGAAAGCCGCGGGCGCATCTCAGACACCTACCCCTACTACCCAGTCCAAACCTGGATGTTGGGCGATCAGGTTCACTGGGTGGCTTTAGGCGGCGAAGTGGTGGTCGATTATGCCTTGCGATTGAAGAAGGAATTGCCGCACAAGCCGGCAATATGGGTCACCGGTTATGCCAACGACGTCATGGCGTACATTCCCACAGCGCGACTGCTCCGAGAAGGGGGATACGAAGCCGACTTTTCGCAAATCTACTATGGCATGCCGGGAAAATGGAGCGCCGCTATCGAGGAGTTGATTATCACCAAAGTCAAACAACAGGCGGGGGTCACCGGCAAACTGCCCCAGGCGCCCGGCCCCTTGTCACCCCAGGAGGAACTCGCCTCCTTTCGCATCGTCGAGGGATTCCAGATTGAACTGGTCGCAGCGGAGCCAGACGTGGTCGATCCCGTAGCCATGTGCTTTGACGCAAAAGGCCGCCTCTATGTCTGCGAGATGCGAGGATACCCCAACGGAGGCGTCGGAACCGGCCCGGAAACCCGCGGACGCATTCGCTGCCTGATCGACACGGATCGAGACGGCCGATTTGATCGGTCCACCATTTATGCTGACCAATTGCGCTTTCCCATGGGGATCACGCCCTACCGAGACGGCGTCATAGTTGCGGTGGCACCGGATATCCTCTTTCTGCAAGACACCGATGGGGATGGCGTAGCGGATAAAAAGCGCGTGCTGTACACCGGCTTCAACCTCGCTAACATCCAGCAGATGGTGAACAGTTTGCAGTGGGGGGTGGACCATTGGGTTTATGGCTGTGCAGGCAATGACGGGGGAACTGTCCGATCCGCCGAAAAGCCTCAATCTCCGGCAGTGAGTTTGCGGAATCGGGGTTTGCGCTTCCGCCCAGACATACCGGCAAGTCTGGAACCGACCAGCGGTGGGGGACAATACGGGCTGACCGCGGATGATTTTCAGCACTGGTTCACGGCAACCAACAGCCAGCATCTACGGCAAATCGTGCTTCCCGACCACTACTTGCGCCGCCATCCTCACTTGCCTGTGACAGCGGTCACCGCCGATATTCCTGAGCATGGTCCCGCGGCTCGCGTCTTCCGCATTTCCCCGTTTGAACCATGGCGCGTGGAACGCACAGCCCGACGAGCGGGAGGAAGCGATGCGGGACGTTTCGCCACTACGGAATTGGTGCCGGGAGGTTACTTCACCTCCGCGTGCAGCCCGTGCATCTACACCGGCGATCTGTTTCCCCCGGAATTCTACGGCGACAACTTCGTCTGTGATCCGGCCAACAATCTGATCCATCGCGAACGTTTGGTCCCTCATGGTTCCCTTTTCCGTGCCGTCCGGACTTATGCGGACCGCGAATTTCTGGCTTCCACAGATAATTGGTTCCGGCCCGTTTTTCTCACCGTGGGACCCGAAGGCGCCCTTTATGTGCTCGATTTCTACCGGGAAGTTATCGAGACCCCCCTATCCCTTCCCGATGACATCAAGCAGCAACTGAACTTGGAAAGCCGCGGGCGCGGGCGCATCTGGCGCATCACGCCGAAAGGATACCAAGTCAGCCCCCTCCCTGACCTGACACAATTGACCCCGGAACAACTGGCCCAGGAGTTAGCTCATGCCAATCCCTGGCGAAGGATGACCGCCCAACGTCTCTTCTTTGAAAATCCCACTCCCCATCTGGCACCTCGCCTGCGGCAATTGCTCCTGCAAACGCGAGGCCGGCCGGCGCGTGTTAACATCGCCTGGACTTTACAGGGTTGGGGAGCGCTCCGCCCGGAGGATATTCTGCTTCTTCTGGAGGACCCCTTAGCAGGGGTGCGGGAACACGGTCTGCGCCTGGCCGAAACCCTTCTGCCACAGCACGCCTCACTTGTTCAGGCCTGTCAACGCCTCAAGAATGACGCCGACCCGATGGTCCGGCTGCAACTAGCTTTCACCGCGGGTTACCTGCCCCCCTCCACCGCCGTAGAGGTCCTGGAGCATCTACTGACGCGACAGGATTCGGACGCTTGGCTCGTCACGGCGGCTCTCAGCTCCAGCCGGGGTCTGGAAATCCCGCTGCTCCAGAAGCTCATAGCCCACCCGTCCCCTCCTCTTGTTCTGTGCCAGAGGCTGGCTGCTTTGATCGGAGCGCGGGGAAACAGCGGAGAAATCGCCACTATCATCAGCCTGATCGCCAAGGAGCGGCGGAGTGAGACCCTCCAGCACAACCTGCTGGAAGGCTTGGGACAGGGGATGCGGCAGGCGCGCATCAATCTGGCGGCGTGGCTCGCGCAGCCTCCGCAAGATGCTCAAGAAGCAGTCGCCACTATCAAGGCACGTCTGGAGCAGGCTTGCCGCACTGTCGGGGATGAACAGGCTTCTCTTCCCGCCCGCTTAGCTGCGGCACGACTTTTAGCCTACGCTCCCTTGGATTGGAGCTTTTCGGCTCTCCAGCAAGCGCTCCAACCCTCTGTACCCTCGACGGTTCAGCAGACGGCGCTTCAGGCCTTGGCCTCCCATAACGACCCCCGCGTGACGGCTCTGCTCCTGGAACGTTATCCTGCCTTTCCTCCGGCGACACGCACCCTGGCGCGGGACATCCTTTTGAGCCGGCCGGATCGCATCCTGGCTTTGTTGAGCGCCATTGAACAAAGACGATTGCCCGCCAGCGAGTTATCCTCCGCCCAGGTCCAGCAGTTGCGCACGCATCCCACCGCCTCCGTCCGGCAAAAAGCCCAAGCAGTTTTGTCGCTTGCCGTCAATCCGGATCGCGCTCGCGTGGTTGCAGCTTATCAAGGCGCCTTGCAGATGCGGGGAGACGCCGCCGCCGGAAAACAGGTCTTCCAAAAGCACTGTGCGTCCTGCCACCGCTTGGACGGAGTGGGCCATCCCGTCGGTCCCGACTTGCTGGCCGTACTGGGAAACAAATCCGGAGAGGACCTCCTCATTGCTATCTTTGATCCCAATCGGGAAGTGGACCCACGGTACCGGGCCTACCAAATTACCACAGCCGATGAGCGAGTCCTAACCGGCATCCTTACCGCTGAAACTCCGACCAGCATCACGCTCCGACGGCCTGATGGGGCGGAGGATACCCTCCTGCGTGCCGCGATCCTCTCCTTCCAGGCGACTCCGGTATCGCTGATGCCTGAAGGGCTGGAAAAAGAACTCCAACCTCAAGACGTAGCCAACTTGCTCGCCTATCTGCGGACCGCGGGGCGCCGGGACCAGTAAGGCTCTTTCCCTCGCCCGACTCTTGGAAACCGGCGAATGCCCCAAGCGGGGGAAGCCGAGGATTCATGATCCGCCCACCCGTGCCGAGGAACGAAAAAAGTATCTGACATGGGCTTCTGCAGGACAACGTGCGTGAAGTATCACAAGCGTTACATGATGGAATGTGCCTTGTCTGAGGAGCCAGGGTGGGAGGTACGGCTTCCGCCGGGATATGTTTGGGTGCCGTGGTCGGACGCCGTGGTGGAACGGCATGCCGCGGTACTGTATGAGAGTTTTCGGGATTCCCCTGATGCAACCATACTTCCGTCGCTGGGGACCGTGACCGGATGTCTGGTTCTCGTTCGTACCTTGGCACGCTGGCGTGGTTTCTGTCCCGCGGCTAATTGGTTGATCGCTTACCAGAACAGCCAAGACGTAGCCTGCCTCCAGGCCGCTTTGGACACCAGGGATCATGGGGTGATCATCAATCTGGCAGTTCTCTCGCCGCACCGGGGACAAGGTTTGGGGACCGCTTTACTGCGTCGCGGCTTGCAGGGACTGTACCAGGCTGGTGCCCGCCGTGTCTATCTGGAAGTAACTGCCAGCAATCAGGCTGCCTTGAACTTGTATCGCCGCCACCATTTCCGTTGCTACAAAACTCTGTATCGTGAAGCGATCGCAGGAGAAGGGGCCGCGTGCAAGCCGGGAACGGGATGCAGCGGAGCTGCCGATCGAGAAGGTGCTCCTGCGGAAGCGGGGGAACCGTCTTTCCCCCCGGCGACATCCAATTGATACTGAGGATGGAACGCCCTGTGAGCCAGATGCTATTCCAGCACACGCTTGCCAACGGCATGGTTCTGATCGCGGAGCGGATGGAACATGTTCGCTCGGCGGCCTTCAACTTCCTGCTCCCCGGCGGCTCGGCCTACGATCCTCCGGAACAGCGGGGAATAGGCAGCCTGCTCGCGGAAATGATCGTCCGCGGCGCTGGGTCCCGCAATCACCGGGAATTGTCAACAGTGCTCAATTCGCTGGGAACAGATCGCTCGGAATCAGCCGGCCGCATCGCCTTGCATCTGGGATGCTCAATGCTAGCCCGCCATCTCCCCGCGGTGCTGGAAGTGTATGCCGACATTCTCCGCCGTCCCCATCTGCCACCGGAAGAACTCCCCGCTGTGCAAGCCCTCGCCCTCCAGGACCTAGACTCTCTCGAAGATAACCCCTCCTCCCAGGTCCGGATTGAACTGCACCATTGCCATTTTCCCCCGCCGCTGAACCAGGACTCCTACGGGACCGCTGAGGGCATTCGTGCTGTCACCCCGGAGAGTTTGCGAAACCACTATGAACGATGTGTCAAACCCAACGGCATTATCTTGGCCGTCGCGGGAGACATCCAATGGGAACCGCTACGCGACGTGGTAGAACGTCTCTTTGGCGATTGGCCTGCCGGACCGCTGCCAGAACTTGCCATCGGTTCGCATACACCTTATTCCCGGCATCTCTTCAAAGACACGCATCAGACCCACATTGCTTTTGCCTATCCGAGCGTGCCAGTGAATCATCCGCAGTATTACGCCGCTCGGGCAGCCGAGGCGGTTCTCTGCGGCGGAATGAGTTCCCGCCTTTTCACAGAGGTTCGGGAGAAACGGGGATTGTGCTATTCGATTTCTCTGAGACACAAAACATTCCGGCATGTCGCTGCGATCGTCGGTTATGCGGGGACCGGAGCGGATCGGGCACAACAGACCCTGGAAGTCACGTTAAGTGAACTGCGGCGCCTAGCGGAAGGGGTGGAAGCCGATGAGGTGGACCGCATCCGAGCCGGTCTCAAATCGGGCCTGATCATGCAACAGGAATCGACGAAATCCCGTGCCGGTATTATGGCCTCGGATTGGTTTTTCCTCGGCCGGGTCCGTACCTTCGATGAAATGCAACAGATCATCGATCAACTCACCCCTGAGATGATCCTGGAGCATGTGCGAGCCTTCCCCTGCGAGCCGGTCACAGTGGCCACTCTCGGACCCCATCCGTTGACCTTGCCGCCGTACTGCCACCCCTATCAACCCAATTTCGTTCCCAAGGCTCCCTAGCCAACCGATGAAGGAAAGCGATCACGGGGGAACGATGACCGGGAGGAGATAGCGACTACTCTTGACGACCAATATGAGACATGCCTGCGCATGCTGGAGATGCCCATGAGAAACACCGCCCTCCACACCGCCTCAACCGCTTCATCCACGCCCCGCGAAGCGGATGAGGTAGCAGCCCCCTATGTGTTCGCCTACATCGGGCTAGTTGTCCTTTGGCTGGCCGCTGTGCTCTGGTGGGTGTTTTGGCAGCGGGGTTATGCCTGACACTGGTTCGAGCCGCGCCTTCAGGCAGCCACACTCTTGGGTGCTGCTGGAGGCGAGACACAGGAATGATGGATCCATTGTACGTAATCCAAACGTGCGCATTGCGGCGAGGTGATCTATGCCTTTCTTCCAGACTGTATTGCCCAATGGCTTGACTGTGCTGGCAGAGATACTTCCCACGGCTCGCTCAGTAGCTCTCGGCTTCTTCGTCAATACCGGCGCTCGCGATGAGAATGAAGATGAAGCTGGGGTTTCTCATTTTCTAGAACATATGGCCTTCAAAGGGACTGCTCGTCGCACAGCGTGGGATGTCAATCGGGACTTTGACCGGATTGGAGCCGCCTACAACGCCTACACCAGTGAAGAGAACACCGTTTTTTATGCTGTGGTGCTGCCCGAATATCTGCCTCAGGCTATGGACATCCTGGCGGACATCCTCCGTCCGAGTCTCCGTCAGGAAGATTTCGACACAGAAAAGCAAGTGATTCTGGAAGAGATCAAAATGTACGAGGATGTGCCGGAGTCGGTAGCTTGGGAACATGCCCGCAAGCTGTATTACGACGGGCATCCGTTAGGCCACAGCGTGCTCGGCAGTCTCGAGAGCATCCAAGCCCTAACACGGGAGCAGATGTACGCTTACTTTCAGCGCCGTTATGGGGCGGAGAATATCATTCTGTCTGTTGCCGGGCCGGTCAGTGGGGAGCAGATCGCCCAACTTGCGGAAAAGCACTGTGCGGCGTGGTTCCGGGGCAACTCCGAGCGCACCGATCGGCGAGAATGGCGGCGTCCTCCCGCCACCTATGTGCTCACGC
The DNA here is from genome assembly GCF_013694095.1 of Thermogemmata fonticola. NCBI lineage: Bacteria > Pseudomonadati > Planctomycetota > Planctomycetia > Gemmatales > Gemmataceae > Thermogemmata > Thermogemmata fonticola. The sequence goes on from NZ_JACEFB010000005.1 coordinate 235,738, forward strand.
GCGAAAAGGTAGTGCAAGAACACGTTATGCTTTTCACTGCCGCACCCCCGGCCGATTCCCCCTTGCGATATGCCTGCGACATTCTGGCCATGACCTTAGGAGATGGCACCTTCAGCCGGCTTTATTGGGAGCTGGTCGATCCGGGACATGCCGACTCCGCAGATTGCAACTACTACGAACACGACGGCAGCGGCTGCCTGCATGTTTCCTACTCCTGCGAGGCTGAGAAGACGGAAGCCAACCGCGAACGGGTCCAGCGTATCCTCGACGATGTGCAAAGTCACGGCATTACCGCCGAAGAGTTGCAGATTGCTAAAAATAAAATTGCCTCGCGGGTAGCGCGGGTGTCGGAGCGCCCCATGGGCCACATGGTTTCGCTTGCGAGAATGTGGTGGGCCACCGGCAGCTATCATGATTTGGATACGGAGCTTCGCCTCTACGAAGCCGTCCAATTGGAGGATATCCGCACTTGTCTTGATCTCTATCCGATCCAGTCTTGTACTGTAGTGGCCTTTGGACCAGCAACCCAGTTGTTTGGCCTGACCGCCCAGCCGGTATAGGTCCACAAAGCCCTCACCGCAGGGAATCCAGGGCTGTCCCAGAGAATTCGAATCGTGTCACTCAAGGCCGGCTGGCAGAACGGCTCGGTGAATCGTCTGGAATCAGGCGGATGCGTTGATTGTAGGTACCGATCATGATTTCACCGTTTTTGAGGTTGACATCGAGCTTCTGGAAGAATCCCTGCCAGGGCAGTGTTTGGTCGAACAGCAGCCGCCCGCGGTCCTTCTCAATCACGGTGGCCTGGTAAGTGATGGCACCCTGGCGGTTGTGGCAGGGCACCGCCGCAATGATCACGGGAAGCTCCTCAAAGCGGTCCAGCACGAGTTGATGCTGCTCCAATACGCCCTCGCCATGGAACCAGAGCCGCTGGCCGGTGGTTCGGTCGAAAGCGTAAATCGGCCCGTTGATGTTCAAGACGTTGAGGCTTTGCCCACCCCCGATATTCGCTCGCCGTCGGCCATTCGGAGCGGGCTTGTTGGGGTTTTGATCCAGAACGAGGTAGAATCGCTGGGGATCAACGAGCATTTGGACGCGGGTGCACGGCTTGACGTGCGCCTCCAGATTTTCAGCATCGATGCGGAGAGTCGCTCGGACCTGACCTGTCAGCGCATCCACGATCGTAGCAGTCCCATCCTTAGTGTGAAGAGCACCCACCCACTCCGCACGAAGGGATTGGATAGGCAGGACAGAGGCGGGAAACTCTTTGCGCCAGATTTCTTTGCCTGTAACCAAGTCCAAGCGGCGGATGATTAACGCTTGCTCCCCTCCACCCTGAGAAATCAGGGCCTGAGTCCCGCTGATGATAAAACTCGTAGCCTCAGCGAGGGTCGGTCCCAAATCCGGAGCCTCGGGAACAGGGGCGCCATCGACTGCTCGGAGCAGGCGGATACTCGTAGGCCGGCCTTGCGGATTGGTTTCCACAAGGACGAGATAACGGTCATCCCCGAAGAGGTGCGTACGGTCCTTGATGTCCTGCCGGATCCACAAACGCTGCTCCAGGGAACGGGGGTCGCAGACCTCCAGTCCATTGGCGGTCAGCACCGCGACATAGCTTGGTTGGATCACGGCCATTTTGCCGACGGTCATGGAGTAATTATTGTCGTAACGGATGACGATATCGCCGTTAGGCAGCATTTGGGCCTGGATGCCCCGATTCGGATTGGGGCCGTTTCCTTCGCCCAGCAGATTGATTTTCCACAATTCCGTCTTGGTTTCCTTCCCCCGGCTCAGATCGTAGCAGTAAATCATGTAGCCAAAGTGCAGCAGGACGAGGTGTCCGCAGGCTTGGAGGCTCCGCGCCACCCCCGAACCGTTGGGCAGGTAGAAAGTGGCTTGGGGCGCTATACTGGTAAACCGCATTTCTTCCTTGCCCGTCACCTTGTCAAAGACCCGCAAGGACCAGCTTCCGTTTCCGGCAACGGTTTGATCGAGCACAAAGCGGAATCGGCGATACATGGGGAACAATTCCCCTAGCGGTTCCAATTCAAATTGTGGCTGGATGGGTTGCGGTTCCTGCCGCAGCTCCGCCTTGTAGCGAGCGGGAAGCGGATAGCGTTGCGGCTCCAGGTAAGGCAATAGCCGCTTGTCCGTCAGCAGACGGATAGCAAAGTCCGCCCCGGTCATATTGTCTCGGATCACGACATCTGGGTATTCCCGCTCCAGTTGCAGATAAAGGGCCACAGCATCTTCCAGATGCCGCTGCTGGATTAGAATGCTAGCCAAGCGTTCGATAGCGCGGGCGCGGAAGGTTCGATCGGGAGCGGCGATCCGCAATTGCAACAGCAGGTGCTGGGCTTCCTGCAAGTCCGCCGCATTGCGCGTTTCCTGGAGGCGTTCCACCAGGTAAAGCTGAGCCTCTGCTCCGAGAGGAGAATGCGGGCCGAAGATCCTCACGAAGCGGCGCAAGCGGAGGAGATCGTTGCTCTGGCGGATGTCGCTCCACTCCTGGTGCAGACGCTGTTCGAGCTGGCGCCGAGCTTCGGCGTTGGTGTGATTCTGAAGCAAAGCCTCCAGCCGTCCCCGTGCCCAGACATCCGGACGGACGCGGACATTCGGTTCATCGGGCATGTCGATGAGTTTTTGAGCATCTCCGAGTTGGGCCAAGCGCAGGTAGTGCTCAAAGGCATCGACCAATCGGCCTTGCTTTTCCCGCCCGCGAGCCATGAGATACTCGAATTTGCGCAAACGCCGTTCAGTTTCCTCCAGGCGGCGGTTTTTGTCCTCAGGGAGTTCGCCAGGCACGGGCGGCAACTCGCACAAGGCCCGATATTCGTTCACATAATTTTCTGCGGCGGCGAAGTCTTTGGTGAGAAGTTCCGTAAGGGCGATGTAACGCTTCTCGCGCAGTAACAGCCGCTTTTCTTCGGGGGGATTGTTCCGCAAGGCAGCATCAAAGTCACGTATAGCGTCGAGGATTTTGCCTTCGTCGAGGTGCAACTCGCCGCGAGTGATCAGGCCAATGGGGTCATTCGGGTTCGCCGCCAGGAGGCGATCCATTTCCTGGCGTTTCTGTTCCAGATAGGGGTAGGCGGCCAGTTCCCAGGCGGATTGAGCGATAACTAGGTTGTCCAAGTAGACCAGATTTCCAAGGCCGAGGCGGGCCAGTTCCACGTCGTTGCCGATCAAGCGGGCCGCGGTTTTTGATCGCACCGTTCCAGTTTCGACATCGATGGCCCAGATTTCCGCGGAGGGATTCTCTCCCTTGCCGGCATTCTCCGGTCGGACGGGAATGTAGTACACACCTTTCCCTGCGGCGCCATGGCCAGTCGGGGTAGGAATAACCACGCCGTCGAAGGCCAAGCGGGGGCGTTGCTGCTGGACATCCTCACCGAAGAGGTGGTAGGCCCGCACCTGATTCCGTCCCACTACGATGACCTTGTCGTTGATAACACCGCCCACATACAAATCGTTGACATCGCGGGGAACGGACCAGATCAGACGCCCTGTGCGCAGATCGAGGCAATCGAGGGTGTCTGAGTCGTAAGCGGATAACAGTACCCGACCGGAGGCAATGATCGGGACAGCCGCATGCCAGCGGTCTGTTTTCAATCCCATGTTGTAGTTCGGCGGGACTCCGGGCCGGATGATAACACCCCCTCCCGGTCTAACTGGAGTATCACGACGGGCCCGGCCGTAGCCGTAGGCCCAAAGCAAACTGTGCGACATCAAGTCCACGGCGATGACAGCTCCCGAGTTGGTCGGGCAAACAATCACGCCGTCACTAGCAGCCAATTGGCAGCATTGGAAACGCCGCACAGCATCGTCGGGCAGGGTTTGAGCCGGCTGGCCTAAACGCTGGCTCCAAAGCAACACCGGTGTGCGGATGTGCGGACGTCCCGGTACCGGCTCCAGGTTGAAGGGGTCCAGGCACAACAAGCGGATGACACCGGCTTGTTCGATCAGCACGTAGAGCTTCCCATGGAGTGGTAAGGGTGGGCCAAGGAAAATCGCATCCAAGCACAGGTGGAAAGCGCTGGTCGCTTGGTCCGCCTCCTCCTCCTTGAGGGGAGGGGGAAGGGGCGGCGGTAACGGATCGCCGGGGAAGCGATGCTCGATCACTCGCCCCAACTGCCAAACCCGGCTGCCGGTTTTGAGATTGACGGCCACTAACTGCCCAGCGTGGACATACTTGCCCAACGTCGATTCCCGGCGATAACTTGGCGGAACGACAATTCCCAGATTGGGGTCGCTTCGGGTGGAGGGAGGCACAAGCCAGATGTCATCCACGTAATAGGCGTATTCACCATCGTGCGAAAGACTCCCGACCAGCGGATTCTCGTAAAGCATGCTCGACAGCGGTGTCCGTTTGATCTGCTCCCACCAACCCCGAATTTTCGATTCGGGGTTGGATTCATCCTGAAATTCATCGGAGGAGAGCAGTTGGAACAAGCCCGCTTCCGTGCGGGAAGCCCAGAGCAATTCTCCGGCGCGCACCGCGCGGCCGTGGACCACCTGATCCCGTGCTGCCACTGCATAGATTCCGTCGTAAGTTCGGAAGAGAATCGCATCCCCCGTGGTGATCGGGAAAAATCCCGGCAGGCGTACTTCCGACCGCGAACTCCCTTGGGTAGGCTGCCTGTACAAATCCTCCAATTGGACTCGGATCCAATCGCTGGCTTGCTGAGCCGCAGGACTGCTGGCGTAGGGCAAGAGGCGGAACTGGAATAACGGGACCAGAAACGGCGGTCCACCCGCTGTCACGCCGTTACGCGTGGGTGTTCCGCCGCGCATCGGCCATTCACTGAGCGTCTGAACAACCCTCAGTCCTTCAACAGGGCGTTGAATCTCCGCAAGCAATTGCTGGTAGGTATAGACCCGCTCGCCAATCTTCAAACCCCCGCGGCGCTCGGTGAGTCGCTGAAGGTCGGCCAAGACAATTTTGAGCAACTCGGCATGGCGTGGATCGCCGCTGCGTTGAAAGGCTAGCGCGGCTTTGAACAGGGTCAACGGTGTCTTAAACGCGTCGCTATTGGGGCGTTGCCAGAGGCGCTCAAAGGCATAAGCGGCCTCCAAGTAATTGCTCCGTTCCAAATACAAGGAGGCCAGCAACACGGTGGCTTCCCCGCCGGCACGAGTGTGGAAGTACTTCTGAGACACTTCCGTCAGGCGGGCCAGATCGTAATGATTCCGGATGGCCTCCTCTAACTGCGCGGCAGCAGTCTGCCCGTATGCCTGTTGATAGAACTCCAATCCCTCTTTCGGAAAAGAAGCGATAATCCGGTTGGCCTCGGTCCGCACACTGACCCGATGCAACTTCTTCTTGCCGCCCACTGTGTAGTAGGTGCTGTAAAACGAATCGCTTTTGGACTCCAGGATGTTCTGCAACAACGCCGTGACGGTCTGCCACGGAGGCTGCTTTGAGCCCGCCAGGTATTCACGGGCACCTTGCAAATAATTCCGCACGTTGCGATCGTAGGGGAAGGAAAACGGCACGTCCTCCTCATCCTCTGACCGCTCTTCTGCCGGGTCTTTGTCTTTTTTGCCCTCGTCCTGCTGATCCGGCTTGCCCGGTAACGGGGGTTGAGCCAGTTGAATTTGGACCTGACCAATGAGCACGTCGCTCCAGCCGATGACCAGAGCTATAGCGCCTATGAGCAGCAAAGCACCACCATATCGGATTCGGTAGGTCCACACCCTGCGTGGTTTCATGACCATAGCCCTGTCTCGCTTTTGCTAGCCACAGCGGTCCGGTACTTCCTCGACGGGCACCCACAACTCCTTCAACCTCTGCTTTCTCATCTCATAAGGTTCGTTGTATGGATTGTGACGCACCTTCGAGGCTTTGGCAAGGACGTTTCCTCGGCTCGGACGGACCACCCTGCTAAGGTCGCCATTTGGGGGAATGTTCCTTTGCTTCCCGCAGGGTTCACTTCCCTTGGGGTTGGATGGCGTACCTTCGCCCCAGCAAGGTCCGGCACGCCTTCACTTGCATGGACGCATGAGAGAACCCATTTCTAACCGCCCGTGGCCCAGATAACCGCCGGGTCAGCCATGAGAGTGTCTATATCATTTGGGAACGAACTTTTGGGATAGCTGGGCTGTAATTGGGATGGCTGGGCTGTAGACTGGGAGATTGCCTTCCTAACTACCGGCAGGCCGTTTTCTGCTCAGGATCATGCTACCGAACTTTTTGAGGCACCATCCACTAGCCTATTTCCTAGAAATAACCTGGTAATCCAGACGGGGAGCGCAAGTAGCCAGAATCAAGAGGAAGCTTTGAGCTGGCGTGAGTAAGTAAGCCGCGCCCCAGCAGCCGGTGTCTTCAAGGGATTACAAGGAACCTCGGGCAGGTGTCCCATGGGAACTACGTCACAAACGATGCCTCAACTCCGCGTGGGAATGGTGGGCGTGGGCATGATATTCGAGGAGACGTATGCCCCCTTCTTCGAGACCGCGGCAGAGACGCCCCTTTACGACGTAGCGACCGGCCCGGTGCAGGTGCAGCTAGCTGCTTTGGTGTCCCGCACGGGTCAACGTGCTGCCCGATACCTACAACACCGGGCCAACCTCTTTCCCTCGTGCCAGAATCTGGCGGGTGCTCAAGCCTTGAAGGAATTGCTTCGTCAACCTCTTGAGGTGGTCTGCATCGCTACGCCAGATAATCGGCATTACGAACCAGCCCGCTGCGCCTTGGCAGCCGGCAAGCATGTGCTGATCGAAAAGCCCTCGGTTCTGAATTTGAGCGAACTGGATGAACTCGTTGCCTTGGCTCAGCGTCAAGGCGTGTTGGCCAAAGTCGTTTATCATAAACTGCTGGACCCGGACCACAAACGCCTGCGTACCCTGGTCTGTGACGGCATCCTGAGGCACGTCAACAACGGCTATTGCTCTCTGCTGGAACCCAAATCCATCAGCGGCAGCCAATTCGCCGAATGGATTCACGGCCGCAATCCGGCGACCTATGTCGCGGTCCATTACCTGAAGCTGATCGACTTCACCTTCGGCCCCGATTGGTCGCTGGATCGTGTGACGGCTACTGGCCAGCGCGGATTGGTGGGCAGTCCGGATGGTTATACGTGGGATTCGGTCCAACTTCAGGTGGTGTATCGACACCCCGATCAGCGGGAGGCCGCCTTTGACATCCATACCAGTTGGGTCAACCCCGACAATTTCCCCGGTTACGTGGAACAGGAGGTCCAGTTCCGGTTTGACAATGGGGTTTGGAACGCTCACCAACGCAAGCGGGGGGTTGAGGTGACGGTCGAAGGGCATAACCCTCGGGAATTCAAAATCACGCCGAACCATCATTATAATGCGGAATTTTTGGAGCCTTGGGGCCAGCGGCGCCGCCGGGGTTACGGGATTGAAGTTCTGGAGCGTTTTTTCCGGGAGGTAGCCTACGTGGAGTACGGCGGGCCACCCCAACAACGGGACCAAAGGCTACGCGCTATGCAGCAATTGGACTATAACGATCTTGCAGCAGACCGGCGATGCGTTGCCATCGTGCAAGCCCTGGAGGCCATCCTGGAACGTGCTGCACGAGGGAAAACCGGCTGCGTTGTCCGAGTCAATGGACCTGATGGGGGGCTGGTCCTTTACGAGCCGGGTTGCCCGGAGAAAGTCGTATTGTACGCCCCCTCCGTCTGATTCCCTGGCGGCGCAGCAGGCGATATGGACATCCCAAATTTCTCGCTAGAGCGATCATACGGACCACGAGAGGCGGCGGAGAAGAAGGGGACCTAGCACCCTGTTTGCCTCTGCTATCCTAAAAGCAGTCACCCCGTACATACCCAGATGGGGAAACGCCCATGACACCAGCCCGTGATTCCTTGTCGGTTGGGACCGCTGAACTGTCCCGTCGTGCGGAAAATACATCCGTCCTGGCCGAAGCGAATGGAACCACAGTGTCTTCTGCGGACATCGCCCAGGACGCAGGCGGCCTCGGCTGGTCGATTCACACCCAGCCGACGCTGCCCCCGCAGATCGAACACCCCGAGGAACCTGAAGGGAATCGGATCCGGCATGTCCTTCACTTCGGGGAACCCAAGTCCCTGCGGACCTACACCCCGACGCAAGCTGCCCTCACACGTGCCAGTGGTGTCCTGCTGTGGACTGCCGATGGCCGCCCCCTCTACGACTTCACCTCCGGTGTTCTGGTAGCCAATCTGGGACACTATCCCCGGACGTGGACACGGAAGTGGTTTGCCCTCATGGGCTGGCCTGTGCCAGCAGAGGCAGGTTCCGCTGACAGTAACACCACCTCCCAGGGGGAATGGTGGCCATCGGCAGCCTCCGGACCCAGGCCAGGTATTGTTCCTGGGAATGCGGAGGAGTTCGGCCTAGCAGTTCCACTGACGGCTTACAACGCGATGACGGCAGTGGAAGCCCACGCCGTGCAGGCTCTGGTGCAGTTGCTGCAATCCCGTCCGGGTGGACGGCGGCTGGAGCAAGTCCTGTGGGCGGCCTCCGGCTCGGAAGCCATTCAAAAGGCCCTTTGGGCGGCGCTTGCCTTCCAGCGTGATCGCCCGATGATCCTGGCCACCCGCTACGGCTTCCACGGCAAAAAGGGACTCGCCCAAGCCGTCACCGGCTGCGAGACCGATCCGGAACGTGATCCCCGCGTGCGCTTCATCTCGTTCCCCATGGAGGAATGCCGGGATGTCCGCCAGCGGGATCAGTTTTTCGACCCCACTCCTTACGAACGGGAATTGCAGCAGGTGCTTCACCAATTTGGGCGCAAGATCGGCACCCTGATCACGGAGCCGTACCTGGGAGGCGGCGGTTCCTTCCATCCTCCCAAGGCTTACTTGCAACTCTTGCAGCGATTCTGCCGGGAGAACGACATCTTATTCATTCTGGATGAAGTGCAATCTAATTTCGGCCGGACAGGATCGCTTTTCGCCTTTGAAACCTACGGTTTAGAGCCAGATATTGTGGTGTTGGGCAAGGGATTGGGCAATGGTGTTCCCGTAGCGGCGGCGGCAGGCCGAGCGGATGTATTCGCTGCGCTGAATTATGGCGATGCTTCGGACACCTACAGCGCCCACCCCCTCGGTTGCGCCGCAGTGCTCGCCACTATCTCGGAATATCAGAGCCGGGACGTACTGGCCGCGATGCGCCCCGTCTCCGAGCAGATCGAAGCCGGTTTGGTCGCGTTGCGGGAATACCCCTTTGTGGCAGCGGTGCGTGGCGAGAAAGGGGGAATGGTGTGGGGTGTGGAAATGCAGGATTATGATGGCCGGTCCGCCAGCGAATGGGCCAATGCTTTCGTTCTGGCTGCCTATCGCGGCAGTGGAGCCAAGCAACCAGGCGTTCATCTTCTCGGACCGCTCGCCAAGAAGGTTGTGCGGATTGCACCGCCACTGGTCATTACAGCGGAACAGGCGCAACAGGCTTTGCAAATCCTGCACCTCGGCGCTCGAACCCTCCTGCACCAGAAGTGCCTGCCATGCTCGTAAAGGCCCTGGGCCAACTGGTCGAACTGCTCGCCCAGCAAAGCGGGGCGGAACTCTTTGTTGTCAAGGGAGTGCTCGCTGTCATTATCGTCTGCACTCTCTGCGGCATGGTAGGCTCTCTGGTCGTCGGCAATCGCATGGCGTTCTTCTCCGATGCGATGGCCCACTGTGCCTTCGCCGGCGTCTCCTTGGGGTATCTCGGCGTACTGCTCACCCATGCCGATCGGAGTGTGGCCACCTGGGTCGTGCCGCTCGTCATGGTCACCTTCGGCATTGCCGCGGGTATCGGTATGGTTTACGTTCGGGAACGCACCGGCCTGGCTCACGATACGGTCATTGGAGTCTTTTTCGCCTTTGCCATCGGCTTCGGTGCAATGCTCTTCCAGATTCTGGCGGTGAAGAGCAGCTTCAACCCGGAGTACTTCCTTTTCGGCAACTTGGTCCTGATTCCCGATGAGGACCTATTCCTTCTACTCCTGGTACTGGTCCTGGTCGCGCCGCTCTTTGCCTGGCGGTACAATCAGATTGTTTTCGCCAGTTTCAACACGACTTTGGCCCGCACTCGCGGTTTGCCCACGCGCTTCAACGACTACCTGTTTATCGTGCTTTTGGCTCTTGTGGTCAATCTTTCGATCAAGGCAGTTGGGGCTTTGCTCATCAATGCGTTGTTGGTCGTACCGGCAGCCGCCGCGGCCAATTTGGCCCGAAATCTGCGGCAAATGTTTTGGCTCACGATTGCTCTGTGCCTGGGAGCCGGCCTGCTCGGCTTCGGGCTGCGTAACAGTGTCGAGCTACGCTTGGGCGGTGGAGAACCGATTCCCTTTGGCCCCAGTGGTCTCATTGTAGTGCTGACGGTCGTGTTCTTTTTTGGCACTATGGTCCTACGCCGGGTCTGGAACCGCCTCGCTCCGCTGTTAGGTTGTTCCTCTCTGCCGGACCACCCGACTGATCACCCTCCCCTGCACCACGAGACTTCTTGAGGCTTGCTCTCCGCCGCAGCCCTTCGGACAATGCCAATAACGGAACGAAACCCGGTGAGGAAGCCACCGCCATAATCCCTGCGTGTTGTCGAGCAAGTATGGCAGTGCTTCCTCCCGCCGGGATGATTCGAGCCGGTGATTTTCCGCTCGCGGATTGAGGTGACTCGTGGATCCAACGCTTCTGGATTTTCTGCTCACCTTCAGCGCCATCTTGTGGGAGGCGATGCCGTTCATCGTGGTGGGAGCGATGGTTGCTGGGGTGCTGGAAGAGTTTCTGCCCCAGCAATTCATCACCCGCATTTTACCGCCCCGCCTACTCCCTTCCGTCATGGTAGGGGCTGGCTTGGGACTCGTTTTCCCGATGTGCGAGTGCGGAATCGTCGTCGTCATGCGCCGGCTGCTGCGTAAGGGACTTCCCCTAGCCTGCTGCATCGCCTATCTGCTAGCCGGGCCGATCATCAACATGGTTGTCATTTTCAGTACCTGGTTTGCTTTCCGGGATCACAAGATCGGACCGGAAATGGTGGGATTGCGCTGCGGCCTGGGGTTTCTGGTGGCCGTGGTCACCGCCTTGATCGTGCACGGACAGTACCGCAAGTATGGTGCCGATTTGCTGACTCCTCTGGCACATCCTGGCCCCCCAGGAAAGAGCCAATCTTCCACCTCCTCCGCCTCCGGCTCCGCCCCACGGCGATCCTTGTTCCAGCGACTCAGTCATATATCGGCCACCGCGTTGCACGATTTTGTCGATATCACAGTGTTTCTGATTCTAGGAGCCGTGTTGGCGGCTGTGGCCAAGCAATATATCGCGCCGGACGAAGTCGAGCGCCTGTCGCGGGAAGCTCCGCTCTTGGTCATTGCCGGTATGATGCTATTGGCAGCCCTGATGTGCTTGTGTAGTGAAGCGGATGCCTTTGTCGCCGCGAGCTTCACCAGCCTGCACATTTCGGGCAAATTGGCCTTCCTCGTCTATGGCCCGATGGTGGACATCAAGCTAATGATGATGTACACCCGGATTTTCCGCCCCCGGTTGATCCTGATCATCCTTGTGGCGGTGACCACGCAAGTGTTCCTCTACACCGCTATCGTCCACCTGATCTACCAGCTCAACGGCTGGACGGGTTTACCTGGTTAGCCAACGTCCAGGAACGATTACCACTAAGCTTACGAAACTCTTAAACGACACGAGATGTAGACTATGGCAGATGCACATCACCAGACCCAAGTTCACGACCACTCAGACCATCACCATCACCACGATGGTGAAGCCATCAGTGCGTATTTCACAGAGCAGTTGCTCACCATTCTGGTAGCGGGTCTGTTCGGCTTCGTCGCCATTCAGATGTATCGCGGCGGAATGCTAAATAATCTGCTGGCTCCGCAGTTCCATGCCTGGGTTCTCGGTGGCGGCATTGCGATCTTGGCTCTGGTGGTTCTCCGGGCGGTCGCCGTTTGGCATGAAGCCAGCCAAGTGCATGCTCATGCCGGCCATGTGCATATCCACGATGGCCATCTGCACGTGCACTCTCACGCCCACCATCATCATGAGCACGAACACCATCATCATGACCACGCCCACCATCATCACGAGCACGAGCACCACCCCGGTTGCACTCATGCCGCGCACACGCATTTCCCCGCGTCAGCCGAGGGTCATTCTCATGGGGAGCAGGAGCGCGTTCCTACGCAGACGGATTCACCTTCTGCTGCAAGCGATTCCTATGGTTCCACTGGCAGGGAATCCTCGCCTTCGCAACCCACTCCCGAACCGGATCGCAGTGATGCAAACGCTGAAGAAGAAGACGAACACGAGGCCGACCACGGGCACAGCCACGATCTATCGTGGGTAATGGCCCGTATGCTCGTGTTGATATTCCCGGTGTCCCTGTATTTCCTCGGTCTTCCCAACGCCACCTATAGCAAGGAACGCCAGCTTCGTATGCTGGGTCAGGAATCGTCCATCGGGACAGAATTGCTCCAGGAGTTGGCCAAAGACGCCGAGGTTGTCGCAGAAAAAACCTTAGAGGACGGAAGTCTTCAACGGACGTTGAAGACGAAGACTGGCTTGCGGCTCCTCGAGACACGCAAACCCGATGGCAGCCAGCCCCGCTTGGAGGTTCTCAGCGGCGAGGGCCGGCGGATGCGCTTCAATGATCTCAATGATGCAGCCTTTGACGAAGCCAAACGGCAAAGCCTCCAGGGACAGATCGCCATTTTGGAAGGCCGCTTTCGCCGCTTGGGGGACAAGGAGTTTACCCTCTTCCGCCTCAAAATGACTTGCTGTGCCGCCGATACGGTGCCCCTACGCGTTCGTATTGTCGTCCCCCAAGCCCTCAGTGGTTTCCAAGATTTCGATTGGGTGGAAGTCAAAGGACAAATCCAATTTGTCAAAGTACCGGGGCAGGAGCGCTATCTCCCCGTCATCATAGTGGCCGACATCACCGATGTTCGCAAAACCGAACCGAAAGGGGAGTACGAGCTGTAACAGTGCCTTGCGGTTATATTGTTTCCCTCATCCTCTCCCCTCTTTTCGCGGTCATTGCGGTCACTACGCTAACTATTCCCGTGAGGAATAGCCACGGGCGAGAGGGTATTTCGTCCGCCATCCAGCTCCGTCCCGGCCCAATCCATGAGACGTACAGCATAAAGGGGAAGTCGGTACGGAGACTTTCGGCAGAAGCGGCCATCATAACCTCCGCCCCCACGGAATGGCCTGAAGGGATGGCCTGCCCTCCGGGAAGAGAATAAACCATTAGAATGAACCGCTGGAATTTGATTTGAAGAGGAGCGAGGAAATCATGCAACCGAAGAAGTTACGACGCCACCGTCATTTGCAGTGCCGTTACTGCACCAAGCAGGGGTGTCCTCGGCCGGCCTTTGTCGATTACAAGGACGTGGCCAATCTCAAGAAGATGATGACGAGCAATGCCAAGTTGTTCGGGCGCAAGCGGAGCGGTTTGTGCGCCACCTATCAGCGTGCGATGGCGGAAGCCGTCAAGCGGGCGCGCTTCATGGGCTTGCTTCCTTACGTCGGAGAGTAGGCCCGCTGAGACGTGCGGCCTCCCGCCCGGTGAAGTTCTGCCGTGGTGAATCCCGTGGTGCACTTCTTTGCCATCGGGACTGATTTGGTCTGTGTGGAGTAAACTTTATCGCTTTCAGTATGAGCCGGGATTCGGATCATTCACCCGGTGCCTCCACATAGCTGAAGTGGAGTAGCTCATGCCGGCCTACCGGCCCGTGTCCGTCGTTTCTCCCCCGGAAGCACTTGCCATCCGAGTCCGGCAGTTCCGGAACGGAAAGTACCAGCCGACACCTACCCCCCTGCATCGGCGGCGAATGATAAGCACTCCTCGGCAGCGAGACCAGACAAACACAAACTGTTCACACCGCGACTATTCCGGCTCGGTGCGAGCTTGCGTGCAGGAAGGGTAGGGCTGGTGAGACAAGCAATCCTCGCCGCTCAGAGAACAGTTCTGTGAATGGGGACCAAGTGATGAGGAATAACCAGCGGCGGACACGGATCATTGCTACCCTGGGACCGTCCACGGATAGCGCAGAGAAACTGGAAGCCTTGCTGAGTGCGGGAGCAGATGTCGCACGAATCAACTTCTCTCACGGTACACCAGACGATCACATTCGGCGCATTCGGGCCTGGCGCCAAGCAGCGGCCAAGACCGGGCGGATCGCGGGCATACTGGCAGATTTACCGGGTCCTAAGTTACGGCTGTTGCTTCCAGCACCAGTATCTCTTCAGTCGGGGGACTGGATTTATCTGACCCCTGGAGACGATTGGCGGAGCTTACCGCACGTGGTGGGCGTAACCGAACCACAGGTTTTGGCGGAGATTCGGCCTGGCCAGCGTCTTTTAGTGGATGATGGGCGGATGCAATGGGAGGCTACAGGATGGGCAGGGCGATGGCTGGCAGCGCGCGTGGCCATCGGCGGCATGCTCAGCCCGAACAAAGGACTCAATCTACCGGACACCCGCCTGTCACTTCCCGCGGTAACGGAACGGGATCGCCGAGCCTTGGAAGTAGCCGCAGCGGAGAAGGTGGATTGGGTGGCGCTCTCTTTCGTCCGCCAGGCTGCTGCTGCGGAAGCAGCGCGTGCAGCCTGTGCAGCAGTGGGTCTGGAAGCACCCCTCTTAGCCAAAATTGAGCGTCCGGAAGCCGTAGAACAGATCGAAAGCATCCTCCAGGCATTCGATGGCATCATGGTGGCGCGTGGAGACTTGGGTGTCGAAATCCCCCTCGAACAAGTCCCCATGGTGCAAAAGCGGCTCATCGCTTGGGCACGTGCAGCCGCTCGGCCAGTCATCATCGCCACAGACATGCTCGATTCCATGCGGAGCAATCCCCGCCCCACACGGGCTGAGGTCAGCGACGTGGCCAACGCCATTTGCGATGGCACCGATGTCGTGATGCTTTCGGGAGAAACTGCAGTGGGGCAGTATCCCGTAGATGCTGTGCGCTACATGGTGCGGATCGCAGAGGAAACAGAACAGCACATGCGGGCCAACGGAGCAGCCTTGGGAGGTGATGTGCCGGCACCACCAGCCCTCCACGAGGGTGAGGAACCACTTACGGCTACCGCATGCCGACTAGCGGTTGAAGAAAAAGCCACCGCCTTAATCATCCCGACCGTAACGGGTCGAACAGCCCGACTGGTCGCCCGCCATCGACCCTGGGTGAGGATTATAGCGGTGGCAAGCCGGCAGGCGGTTCTCCAACAATTGACGTTGAGTTGGGGAGTGACGGGTGTGCTGATGCGCCCGGTGACGGTAGGACAAGACCGCATGGCGGCCGCTGTCGCGGACGCCTTTGCCGCCGGTGTTGTTACTCTAGGAGAGCGTGTCGTCGTCATGGCAGGTCACCCTATCGAAGGCGGGCCACGCCATCCGACGTTGCGATTGCTCCGTGTCGGCCCAGCAGGTCAACCCGCCGAACCCTGAACACCCCATTTCCAGGGAAGTTTTCGCCAGTCGAAACAAGATCAACACCTACAGCAAGGGTAACGATCCGACACATTGTAGATATTGCGCGCATCATCTTGACCCCTTGGGTATGCTGGGGGATGGCTCGGACCCATTCTCATGGAGGGTTGACCAGCACTTTGGCCGAATTAGCTCACACACTGACGCACACCGTCGAGGAGCGACCCGGCCATGAGGCAAACCCCGCCTGCCCTCCTCCGCTTGGAATGCCTGGAAAGTCGGGAAGTTCCCGCAGGGATGGTGGAAACATTCGACTCCACCGCACCACCCCTTTTGCCGGACAACTGGAGTAGCAGTAACGAACCCGCTGCTTCCTTCCGTACAGCCAACTCCGCGGGGATCAACGGCAGTATCGGCCTACTTAGCAGTGCGAGCAGTAGTCGCAGCGGGGGCTGGACTGGACCACTGCTCACTCTGCCTGCTGACACAGCGGTGGCCGCTAGTGTGTTGGCTAGCACTCTCGTGCCCGTGTATGTCTTCGTCCGCGGTACGAACATGGACTCAGCCACTCCCAGTTACCTCGCGGTGAGTGTCACGCGTGGACTGAATGTCGAAGTGCTGGAAGTGATCGATGGCCAGGCCACGGTATTGGGAAAAGTCAGCAATACCCCGGCGGCGTATCTCTCAAATCGGTGGGTTCAGGTTTGGCTTCGACCACAGGGAACAACACTGCAGGTGCAGGTGGTGCGTCTGGATACTGGACAATATCTGACCGCTCAAGGAACCTGGAGTAACACTGAAACCAGTGCCTTGACCGTCACCACCCGCTGGTGTCCTAAGACCGGAAGCATAGGAATCGGACGCCTGCCTCGTTATACCGGAGATGTCGCCATCGATGATTTTCTCTGGCAAATCCCTCAACCTCCGGGTGTATTTGAGAACTTTGATCGCGTCCCAGAGGGTGCCTTGCCGGAGGGCTGGCAGCCGGTCGTGACCGGGGCAGCAAGAAGTTGGGCCGTCACATCGGCCCGCGCTGCCAGTCTGCCTCGTGCCTTAGCCAGTGAAGGCGGCTCAACTACCGCTGCCGCTATTGGACCTGACATCAACTGGCCCGCAGATGTCGCCGCCTCAGCCCTGATCTATGCAGATAGCCTCATCCCTGCGCGGGTGTTTATCCGGGGTAGCGGTTGGAACAGTAGCACTCCCACCTACTATGCCGCTCAATTGCGCCGGGGCGTCGAAGTGTCGCTGATCCGCGTCGCCCAAGGGCAGGAGGTGGTTTTGGGCACCCTTCGGTCTCAGCAGTGGCTGAGCCATCAATGGGTCCGCCTCCAAGTGAGCGCCATCGGGGACCGCCTGCGCGTGGCTGTCATCCGCGAGGATACGCAACAGTGGCTCTCGGCGGATGGAAGCTGGTCAGATACTCCAGACTTCGCTCTGGAGATACGCGATGGAACGCTGCCTTCCGGAGGGCAGGCTGGTCTGATCCGAGCTGCGGCCTATGCTGGCACTCTGGTCTTCGACGATTTCCGCGCTCATGCCCTTGACAGTAACAGCAATCCGGCCGTGACGGTCGCTCCTGTATCAGGGAGTAGCCCATTCTCCGGCGATGTTACCTTCCAGGCCGTGGCAACGGGCACAATTACCCGCCTGGAGTTCCGGCTGGATGGGGTTTTGCGTGCAGTCTTTCCCAACGCTTCCGCTCGCTGGACTGTGGACACCGCCACCCTAACCAACGGTTCTCACCTGCTTCAGGTTCGGGCCTACGATAGCGAAGGCAACCTAGGTGTAGCGGAGTATTCATTCACGACGCAAAACGACGGTCAGGACCCCCTTTTTGTCCCCGATATTCCCCGGCATCTGCCCCACATCCGCGTCGCCCAGCTCGCTTACAGCGGCAACCCGATGGGCAGCGTGGAACAACAGCTCCTGCAAACCTCTGTGGACCTCGTAGTCCCGAACATTCGCTATTTGAGCCTGATCGATCGAATCGCTCCGGCTACACCTCAGTTGATCTACAGCAACGTCTCGAATTTGTACCAAGACCTGCTGACAGACTGGCTCAGTTATGCGGATCGTATGGGAGTGTCGCGTGAGCTGGCCTTCTACCATGTGACCCGTGCGACGCCGTTCCGCGGTTCCAGTCCAGCTTCACAGCCGGTGACCTGGTTCTGGTCCGCCGTGCAAACGACTCCCGCGGGTAACAACATTCCGGTCACGACAGCAGCCCGCGGAGGGGGAAGCGGCGTCCGCCTCGGAGGGGCGGGAACCACTACAGCTTTGGGATATCCCGATCCATTTCGCGAGATCAACCTAACCTTGCAGAAAGCGGCAGAGAGCGGATGGAGCGGAGTGTGGGAATACGCCGCCACTGTCAATGCCCAAGGACAAGTGGTCTCCTGGAAACCTTTGCCACTCTTGGCAGACACAACGGCGGGGCAGCGGCAGAACGGCCGTTTGACTTTCGATCCCCCGCGGGATTGGCAACCGGCCTCCCTCTCCGGAGGGCCGCGCCTCTACTATGTCCGCTTCCGCGTGACTGCCGGCACGAGTGAAGCCCAAGCCATCTGGCAGAGTGCGCTCGGGCGAGATTATGTCCAGGCTAATGGCGGAACTAGTGGCGTCATCCCTGCCTTTGACGCTTCAGCGGACCGCGATGGCGACGGTTATCTCAACGATACAGAATATGCCCGCCGCCGCCCCGGATACGAGGCACGATTTGTGTACGAAACTCGACTCTTCTACCCCTACTATGGGCAGATGCGCTTTGTCACCAACCCTTCGGATGTAGCCGTCCGCCGTTGGGCTGCGGACTATCACTTGCGCTTGTTGCAAGCCAACCCTTTAGCCGATGGTTTATTCCTCGACAATGCGACTGGGCGTGTTCCCTTCAGCGGCATTAGCGTACAGGAAGCCACCGCCGCCTTTGACATTGACTCTGCGGCTTTGGTGGCCGCCATCAGTCGTGCCATTGCCCCGAAATGGGTGATGCTCAACACCGCAGGCGGGGGTTACGATGCCGTACCTCTCACCACTGCCGCAGCCGCTAGCTTTGAGGAATTCTTACTACGCCCCCTCCAAACCAACTGGACTCAGGTGCTGGATGTAGCCGATCTGGTCAGTGCAAGGTTGGCGCCGGGCCGCTCTGCCTATCTGGTGCTCGACAGCCACCCAGGTGCTACCAGCCCCACCGATCCACGAACGCAACTGGCCACCCTGGCCTATTACTACCTGCTCGCCGATCCCCAGCGCACCTTCCTCATGTTTTTCGGAGGATACAATCCCTCATCATCCTGGAGCGAACACTGGTCGCCTGCCGCAGCAGTTGATGTCGGCCAACCACTTGGCTCGATGCGCCTGTTCGCTAGCGGGAATGATCCCGCCAATCCCCGCCTCGGTTATCGCATCTACGCACGGGACTACAGCAAAGCTCTCGTGTTGTACAAGCCCCTCTCCTATACCTTGGGGGTGGGCAACGGAACGACGGATGATGCGACAGCCACCACGCATTCCCTCGGAGGCACATTCCGCCGCCTTCAAGCTGATGGAACACTCGGTCCTCCTATCACCACAATCACACTGCGTAACGGTGAGGGCGCCATCCTGATGCGCAATTGAGGGCCTGGACCTATTCCAAACCTCACTGCCTTCAGCATAAAAAGCTGAGGTACCCACGTGAT